>NZ_JAXDSU010000076.1:0-2078 GCF_034090325.1 Anaerococcus porci | reverse complement strand
GAATCAGGAAATTCTATTATTTCTTTTGATGTTGAAAAAGCAAATAACACTGATGATGATGACGATGCAATGTCCAGTATTCCATTTCAAGTTTCTTATGCTATATCTATTCATAAGGCTCAAGGATTAGAATATGATTCTGTAAAAATAATAATAACTAAAGATTCCGAAGAACGAATAACTCACAATATTTTCTATACCGCAATTACTAGAGCAAAGAAGAAATTAAAAATATATTGGAGTCCAGAAACAGAGCAATATATATTAAATAACTTGGAACATAAAAATACAAATAGAGATGCTAATTTGCTATCAACTATATCTGGAATAAAAATTTTAAATAATAATTAATAAACGCTTAACGCTTATAACTTTAATAGACCAACTAAGGAAGTCAATAGTTATTTTTAAAAATTTTTTAAAATTTTTTCAAGTCACAAAACTTAAAAATGTGCATAGCAAACAAGCCTCATATACTTTCATTTTTTGAGGCAACACTTTTAAAAATTTATGCGACTAACTTACTTTTTTCTCGAATTAGTTTTTGATGTTCTTCGGGTGTTCTTAACTCAAATGATTTTTGGTTTCTGAGAACAGCAAAAATAATTTGAACCATCTTTCGCATAATTGCACACATTACAACTTTGTATGGTTTTTCAGCTATCTTCTTTTCAAAATAAGCTCGCATAACAGGATTTAAATACTCTCGGTTGCGATTTGGATACACATTAGATTTAGCCAGCATATGGAGAATTGAGCGAACATGAGGTGATCCTCTTTTAGAGATTTTATTGTTTTTCCTATTGTATGTTCCACTTTGGGTTACTCCTGGATCCAAGCCAAAGAAAGCAACTAATTCTTTCGGTTTCGAGAAATTGGATATATCTCCAAGCTCTGATAAAACAACACATGCTGTATACTCTCCAACTCCTGGAATACTTTGTAAAAGCACTATTTCTTTATGAAACTTTTCATCTAAAAGTGATAGCCTTTTGATTTCATCATCGATTGCTTTCAAAGCTTCCTGTAAACTGAAAATAACCCTCACAGTTGTTTGAATAAGTACTGCTGAACTAAGGCTTACTATACAAACTTCAATAGATTTTTCAGCAGCTTTCAATAGTTTTTCATATTTTACTTCGGCATAGGAGCTGCTTTTATGTGAATTTTCTTTTATCAGTCGAAGAATATCTTGCTTATTTTCAGGAGATAAGACTTCCTGTATAGTAGGATATTTTTCAAGCAAAGACAAAGGTGTTTTCCCTTGCAAATCCGTAAATAATTTCTTGAAATCTGGAAAGGAAATATCTAAAAAAGCGATTAATCGGTTGATGTGTTCCACAATTTCATCCGTCAATTCTTTATGCTGTCTGCAAAGCTTTTTGATACTGTTAATGGTATCTGAGTGTGTAATTGTTTCGTTGTAATTCTTAATACGATATAGCAACGCTATATTATATGCATCTGTTTTATCTGATTTAATTTTTCGGATATTGATATTTTTCAACGCTCCACTTTGAATCGGATTAATTACAATTACTTCGTAATTATGCTTACGGAAAAAATTAGCTAAAATTTGATGATAGTGTGCAGTAGCTTCCATGATAATTACTGCTCTGTCTTCGTACTCATCTTCTACCTTTTCAAGTACATAGATGAGCGACTTCATACCATTAATATCATTAGAAATTTTAAGTCTTTTGATGATGTCATTATTAGGTGATAGAATACAGATATCACTGAAAGCTTTACTCACATCAATTCCTACAACAATTTTTTCTGACATAATATACCTCCTATAATTTGGGATGCCCTGTTAATCCAAAACCACAACAGGCTCACGAGTTATACAGGTAATCAATAAATGAACCTAACCAACCGAAAAGATGAAAGGCAATGGAATGAGGGTGGAGTCTACCAAATGAGTAATTCCTAAATTGGAAACCCAGCAAGCACATAAAACAATCCCATTTCATCCCTAATATCTATAATTTTATCATAGATGATTAGGTTCATTTTTAAGAACTATGCTTAAAGCTGTTCTTATACTATTAGTATATGAGCAAGCACAGTAAGTG
>NZ_JAXDSU010000099.1:0-18552 GCF_034090325.1 Anaerococcus porci | reverse complement strand
AATATTTTCTTGTTTTTTTGGAAAAGCTCTTTACTTGTATTTTTAGTTTTTGTACTAGTCTTTGTACTTTCTTTTTGTTTATGATTAATCCTAATCTTTTTAACATTGCTGTTATTCTTCTATATCCATAGTTTGGATTTTCTTTTCTGATTTCTAATATCTTTTTTTCTTCGTTCTTAGTTTGATTTTTTAGGCATATTTAAAGGTCTTCCTCGTTTTTTTGATTTTAGTCCTTCAATTCCCTTTTTTCTAAAATATATTACCCATCTCGATATTAAAGTTGGATTATTGAATTTAAGTTCATTTGCTAGGCTTTGATAGGACATTTCTCCTGTTAGATACAAGTTTACTACATTTAGTTTAAATTCCAAAGTGTATTTTGTATTCTCTCTTTTCACTTTTAGACCTTCATAGCCTTGAGATTTGTACGCATTTACCCATTTTCTTACTATGCATTCTTGTGGTATTTTATATTTTTTAGCTAATTGACTGTATCCTATTGTGTTTTTTAGATACTCTTTTACGACCATCATTTTAAATTCTGTACTGTATTTTGCCATTAAAAAACTGACCTCCTTAAGTTGTTTTTTAGGTCCAACTTTTGGGGCCAGTTCATATTTTCCTCGTCTTTTTTCTATGATAGGACTTTTGCAACAGCCCCTAATTTTTTGTCCAAATGCAAACCACTTGGGACTATTATTCAATTTATTCTTTTTAACAAATGTTCCCATTTTAATCCCAATTACAGTTTTTTATCTTCTGCAACCATTGAATTTACAAGATTTTTTATTTTTTTGCTACTACTCCCACTCTTCTTTTGCAAATGTACGAGTGGTGCAGAAGCATTCAAAATACATAATTTTATTTTTTCTAATATCACTAAATCCACCTAATTATAGGATATTTTTAAATTTTCAGTCCCAGTACCAATACTTTTTTAATATATGCATAACCACTATCTATAATTCTAATATTTTTCGCTTTACATGAACCTTATATTTAGGAGACTTTACTTCAGTATCTAAATCATCATCTATCCACTCAGATTTTACCTCTTCTATAGATTTTATTTCCATTTCAACATCTTCAGAGAATGTTATTTTAGACATAGGAGTAAAAATGGAAGTTTGCGAAATACAAAATTTCATAATTCCAAAATCGAATATAATAGCTTGATCTATTTTATAAACTTCATTTTTATCTTCATCTTTATAATCAATCATAATAGTATCTCGTATTATATTTATACCTACAACTTGCTTATTAATTTCTTTTGTATAGAGATCTTCTTCCATAACAGAATAATCAAACTTATTATCTTTCAATATTTTAGCGTCATAGCCTGCCAACTCTTCTTCTGTTCCAAAATATGGTACTAATCTATAATCATTTTCTATTTCTATAAAACAGTTTTGTAATTCTATCTTTATATTTCCATAACTTCTATTATAATCTTTCCAATCATCAGCACATATATTTACTATTATTTTACCCTTAATCTTTTTTAAAGTTTCTAAACCCTTATCTGAAATAATTAACCCCATTAATTATCCTCCTTTAAGATAAAATGAATTTTCTGTGATTTAGTATCGCTGGCATTTTTAATATTAATTTCCATTGCAGGACTATCTTTTGTTGATGTTTTAACTCTATAAGTCGCATAACTACCATCAGAAAAATTCACTAATAATCCATGTTTATTAGGTAATATTTTAATATTCCCGCCTTTAGAAAGCATTTTCCAAAATTCTTGAGCTGTTTTATATTGATTATTAGACTTTATTACCCTTACTTTAGAACTTTTGCCACTTTCACCAAAATATCCAGACTTAGTTTTTTGAAACTTTTTCTCTAATTTTTTGATATTATCATTTATATTTGATAAATTAAATTCTATTTGTTTAGATTCTTCTTTATCTCCATTAGTTCCATGAAATAGTCCTGAAGATGGTTTACTCATAAGACTCTTCCAATCTTCTATCTAAATCTGTTTTATAGGTTTTAAAAGGAATTTTTTTACTATTTAAAGTGTTTGCTACTTCTTTTGGTACTCTCCCATAAATCGCTATTGCAGATGGTTTTTTCTTCAAAATTAGATAATTTAGCCCTTGTTTTAGTCTTTCTCGATTAGATTTATCTCTAATACAACCATGCGTACTTATAAAAACTAAACTATTTTCGGGAATCCCATCTGTACAATAATCAAAACTAGAAACTCCATTTGATCTATAATTATTAATGACTGGAATACCATTATTAGCAAGAAAACACCCAACTGTTCTCATTCTGTACGTATTATATTTAGCAATAACTTTTGGAAAATCACTATTAGTGGAAAAATCTGGCTGCACTACCGCCTCAAATGGTGTTAAAAATTTTAGCCATTCATAAGGTTTAACCCAAATCCCACTATTTTTTGAATCAAACTTATAATCATCTTTACTAAAACATACCGTTGCTTTAAAATCGGGATCTTCTTTTTTTATTTCTTTTCTTGCTTCTTCAAATGTTATAATTTTAGTTGGAAATCTCATCATTGTTGATGGACAAATAGGAATATCATCTTTACCTTCAAATTCCGAATTTTCAACCATAAATGCATTGAAATTATCTTTTAAACCTTTTCTTGGTAATTTAACATTTAAAACTGTTTTGATTTGCTTTTTTCTCATTACACCCTCCAGCTCTTAAATCATTGATTTTTAAAACTGGATTTGATATAATTAATTTGGAATTATTAAATAAAATCCAGTTTAAAGAACATACTTTAGTTTGCGCCAACAATCTAATAAGTGTGTTTTTTTCTTTTCTAATCATTTCCCCATCCTTCTTCTTCATACTTACTTAATTGATACTGAGCCATCCTATAAGTCACATTGCATTTTTCCATAATTTCATCTATACTCATGCCTTTTACAATATGTTTTGGTACAAGCAACTCACCAGCAAAGCAATTTGCTTGCCACTCTGGATCTTCATAGACTCTTCTTTTCATTAAATCTTCCTCTCTTCTACAAAAAGACACTGTTTCTTCTCCATGTATTAACCAATGAAGTAATTCATGAGAACATGTTGATTTTGAAAATCCATCATTATCACAAGCCTTCTCATAAATATCTTCTCGTAATTTTATTAAGTTTTCTGACGGCACAGTTTCCCCATATTTTGTCCCCATTTCATCAATAGAACATATTTCTAAGTTAAACACTCCTTTGTTAGATAAAAATTCTATAACTTGTACTATAGGAAAATCAAGCTTATTTTCAAACCCAAATAACTTTCTAAGCTCATAAGCCATTCTTCTTAAATCCTTTCTAGATAAAGGAGCTGCTATATATCCGCCTATATCACTCACCATCCTTTTTTAAAAATAAATTCATTTTATCCACCTCTTCTTCATTTAAATTATCTAATTCTCTTGCAAATGAAAATACTAAATTTCTCTTTTTAGAATTCAAATCATTCAAATTAATCTCTATTGATTTTTGAGATTCTTCTATAGATTTCTTTAATTTATCTTGTTGTTCTTGGTCAAGACTATACAAGTTAACTATAATTTCATACCAAGAATCTGGCATTTTCTTTTTACCATTTTCAACCGCTGACAAAAATGAGGAGCTGACATCAAGTTTTTTTGCCATTTCTTTCATTATTTCGCCATGGTCTAATCTTAATTTTCTTAAGAAAATTCCTAATTGTGTAAGCATATTCAATCCTCCTTGCATATATTATATACTATTCTTAAGTCTAAATCAACCTTTTGAGATTGATTTAGGTTGTTGTTTTGAAAAATTTTTTTCTAACATAAAAAACCGCAAGTTTTATGCTATTCTTGCGGTCTAATTTATCAATTCAACAATTTGTAATAGTAGTCTAGGATTTTGTACTCTTCTTTTATTTCTCCTATTTGCATATATTTTTTCATATAAGCAAAATCAATATTTCCTAATTCATTGATAGGCAATAATATCTTTTGCCTTTTGAGTCTTCCAGTTCCCATTTTATAACCATATCCATATTTTTCTTTTTGTTTAGTTATGACTGTTGTTAAGAATAAAGAAGAATATTTGTTTTTATATTTAGGAATTAGCTTTCTTGTATCATTTCCATATAAAGCTTTATAATCATGGTAAAAAGCATAACCTACAGATCCATTTCGATTTACACTTATTGCTTTTTCTTCTAAAGTTTTATTTATATTATTAACAAAATAACCAATACCATTATTTTGAGCTGTTGCTGTTACATAAGGGATATTTCCATCAATTCTTTCCCTTTCATAAATATCTTTTCCTGATTCAATATCAACAATATCTTCAAGCCAAAATTCTTTCCACTCTTTTTTGTGAAGTGGAAGTAATTTTTTCTCATAAGAAATGGCTAACTTATATATATATATATATATTCAAGCACTTTTTGAAGATTTTTAGCTTCTATTTTTTGCATAAATTTGCTCATATATGCCCAGTTAGGTTCACCATTTTTATCTGTGGGTAAGATAAACTTTTCATTTTTTATTCTTTTGTCATTTATTTCTCTATTGAAAGAATATTTTTCTTCGAGTCTTTTCACTATTGTAGCCATAAATAGATAAATGTATTTATCAGCTTTATCCAAAGTTAAGGAAGTAACATGGTCGCTTGCTATATACTCATATTCATGATAAAAGCAAGAGCCAACACTTCCACTATTAGCAAGTGTAATATTATTATTGAATTTCCTTAGATTTTCATAATTTCCAATAAATCCATCTAAGCCATTATTCAAAGACGTTGAAGAAATATATGGCGTATTACCATCTATGTGATCGTCTTTTTTAAGTCTTTTTCCTCTCTGTATTTTCCTAAATACATCATTGAAATTAAATTCTTTCCATTCAACATCTTCAAGTCCTACTAAATCAAAAGATGTTTCAAGCATTTTTTGCTCATAATAATCTATAACTTTCTGTGCAATGTCTTTTTGCTCTTGCTTAATATAGTCTTCCATAAATTGCCAGTTGGGATTGCCTTTATTACACACTGGTAATAATATTTTTAATTTACTTAATCTTGAACTTGAACACATTCTATTATAAGAAAAAATATTCTTTGTGGCATTATCTATTGAATTTATACAAAATAATAAATGATTTTTGTTAAGGTTATATAAAGGAGATAAGATATTAATTCTTCCATGTGATACAGCATAATAATCAAAATCTTGATAAAAGGCTTTACCAAACATATCAACAGTAATAGTATTTTTAGGGATAATTTCACTTATACCATCACCGCGATTAATAAATTTTGTTATTCCATTACTGTTAAACCCAGAAGAAATTAAAGGTATATTTCCACAATCTAATAAGTCAGCCTTGTTATCTCCTTTAGATAAATAAACTTCAAAAATATCTTTTATCTTAAACTCTCCCCACTCCACATCATTTAAAGATAATCTATTTTGTTTCATATTCTTCACTATCTTCAGCAGCTAATAAAGAATTATCGTTAAATGATTCCTCTTCTTCATCTTTAACCCCAAAAAGATATCCTCTTCCATGAGTAATCATATTAACTTCAAATGTAATATAATCAGCAATTGTATTTTTAAAATCTTCATCTGTTGGAATCTCATCATTAAAATAATAAAACGAATGTAACCACTCATCATCAGCTTCTATTGTTGTATTTACGCAAAATTTTGTTTCTGCTTCAACTCTATCAAACCATACATCAAGAAGATGTTGCTTTTTGTCTTTTGCTGATGGAGTTTCGATAAGTCCAATATGCTTTGCAACTTCATATCCATCGTCTTCAAAATTAATAAATTTACAAATTTTATCCTTATGGTGAGGTATACCAGCAGTAAAAATAGCTATGCATGGGTTTGTTCCAACTCCATAAAAAGTATTTTTATTTAAGGTTATTACACCTTCAAGTGTATGATGTTTTAATATATTAGCCTTAGTTTCTTTTTCGTATTTTGTCTTACCTGTCATTGTAGATTGAGGTACAATAACTGCAACTCTTGCTCCTTCTACAAGTGAATTAAGTAAATGTTCAGTAAAAGATATTTCATATAAATTAGGATTATCTTTTGACCCTTGAGAGTAAGGGGGATTCATCATTCCAACAGTACAGCCTTTTAATTGTAGCTTAGCAGGATTTTGTTTTAAGAAATCTTGATTTTCAAGATTACTTTTGCCATCTCCTCTTAAAATCATATTCGTAGTAGCAATAGTAAACATATACGACTGATCTTCTATTCCAAATAGTTGATTTTTTCTAATATTATCTTTTTCAAAATCATCATCTGTTTTTTGCAGCATATCATGCATAGCTGCAATTAAAAATCCTGCCGTTCCACAACATGGATCTAAGACTCTCACTACTTTGATACAATTTAATGCATGACTTTTTGAAATGACTATAATACCAGTTTGCACACCCCTATTTAAAAAGCGTTAAAAGGTTTAGAAATAAAAAATCGCCTGTACCATAAGTTGGCACAGGCATACAAAAATTTATGCTTATTTATAAATATCAATCGTATGAGATAATTTTACCTCTATTAATAAATTGTCTTAAATGTTCAGCTGTATAAGAGTTTCTATACTTAATAAAATCTATAGGATAACCTTGAAACATCAATTTCCCTCCAAGTTTTCCTCCCTTTGGGCCAAGATCTATGATCCAATCCGCCTTGCTAATTACAGATAGGTTGTGTTCAATTATTATAAGAGTATAACCTTTTCTTATTAATTCATGCATAAGGTTCATTAAATTCTCTATGTCTGATTCATGAAGTCCAGTAGTAGGTTCATCCAATATTATTATCTCAGATATATTATTTAATAGCATTTGAGCTATCTTTAGTCTTTGAAGTTCTCCACCAGAAAAAGTGTCAAGGGTTTGTCCAAGCTTAATATAGGATAAGTTTGCTTCAATTAATGACTCTAAAACTGCATTTATTTTTGGATTGTCATAAAACATTTTCCTAGCTTCTATAGCTGTCAATTCAAATACCTGACTAATATTCTTACTCCTATATAAATAAGAAAGAGCCTTGTCGTTAAATCTTTTGCCTTGGCATTTTTCACAGATATATTCAGAGTCTCCCAGATAAGCTAAGTCGAGTTTAATAGTTCCTTTCCCTTTACATTCAGAGCAGGCTCCTTTGCCTGTTACTGAAAATAAGGACTTGTCTACCTTATTTTCTTTGCTAAATATTTTTTTAATCTCATCATATATTCCCAAATAAGTGACAATGTTAGAACGACTGGAACCTACCGGCAGACTTTGATCCAAAATTGTAGAATCAGGATACTTATCTTTAAAAAGTTCTCTTATCAAGGTGCTTTTTCCTGAACCTACTAACCCTGTTACTAGGGTAAGAGCATTTTTAGGAATTTTAATAGATATATTTTTTATATTATTTTTGGAAACATTATTTAATTCATAGAATGTTAGGAAGTCTTTCTTTTCTTCATTTATAAGATGCTTTTTCAAAAATGACTTTGCAGTTATTGTACTAGACTTTAATAATTGAGAGTAACTTCCTTGAAAGGTTATTTCTCCTCCTTGTCTTCCTGCCCCTTCTCCAAAATTTATAAGGTAATCACATTCTTTAATCATATCTAAATCATGGTCGACATATAAGACAGTGTTTCCCTTATCTTTAAGTCCTTTAAAAATATTTATAATTTCCTTTATATCTTCCGGATGAAGTCCTACACTTGGCTCATCAAAAATATATAAAACATCAGACAAAGAGCTATTAAGATATTTTATCATCTTTATTCTTTGGGATTCTCCTCCGGATAAAATTGTGGTAGGTTGATTTAATTTTAAATAATCTAGACCAACAAGAGATAAACTTTTTAATTTAATTTTTAATCCATGAGTAATTTCACTAACATTCTCATCTTTAATTTCAGCTACAAAATCAAAGAGATCATTAATTTCCATATTGGTACAATCTGCTATAGACTTCCCTTTTATTTTCGCACTTAAAACTTCTTCATTAAGTCTTGCTCCGTGACAAGTCGGACAAGTTTCTTTTATTAAAATCCTATCCAAGTCTTTTTTGCATTGTGGATTTTCTACATTTACAAAACTTTCCATAATTCTTGGAATCACGCCAAAATATTTAGCTGTTTTATGCCAATTAGGGTTTGGATTTTCAGGTTTTATTTTTTGAGAATATAAAAGCAAATCAAGTTCATCTTTATTATAGGCAGATATTTTTTTATCATTGTCAAAATATCCCGATTCTGTATATCGAGTTAATCTCCATCCTCCATCTTTAAATGTTGGAAAATTTATTGCATTACCATTTAAAGATTTATCAAAATCTATTAATTTATTAACGTCAATTGAGTTAACTTCTCCTAGTCCTTGGCAAGTCTTGCACATTCCTGCTGGATTATTAAATGAATATTTCATAGAATAACCTATAAAAGGTCGAGCAAGTCTAGAGTACAAAAGTCTCAAATCTGAATATATATCCGTAACTGTACCTACTATTGATCTGGAATTACCTCGAATTCTCTTTTGATTTATAACCAAAGAAACAGGAAGATTTGAGATGAAATCTACAGGCGGTTTTTTATATTTAGGTAATAAGTTTTGAACATAACTCGAGTAAGTTTCATTTAAAAGTCTTTGAGATTCACTTGCTATGGTATCAAAAACAAAGGAAGACTTTCCCGAACCAGATACTCCGGTAATCGCTATAAGCTTATGTTTTGGGATTTTTACAGAAATGTTTTTCAAATTATTTGTTCTAGCATTTTTTACTTCTATATAATCATTCATCTTTTCTTATTCTAGCCTTTCTAAGTTCCTTTGAGAATTTATTGGATAAATCAATAAAGTTTTCTTGCTCCTCATTTGTAAAAGATTTTATAGCTATTTCGTAAAGGGTCATGTGTTTTCTTGAAATATTTATTAGCAAATCCTTGCCACTATCTGTAAGAAAAGTATATAGCTCTCTTCCATCTAATTTATTTGGTATTTGCTCAATATAGCCCATTGTTTTTAATTCTTTCAAAGCCTTTGATAATTTAGTCCTGGATACTCCTAAGATTAAGCTTAATCCTGAAGGTAAAATTTTTCCTTCTTTTTCAACTTGATATAAAATATCATATTGAAGCCATGTAATTTCTTTTGGATTGACAAGGCTTCTCTCTGCAACCATTTCGCACTGTAATTCTATAAGTGTTGCTTTTAAATCCATAACTTGATCTCCCTATTCTATATAGTTTCTGTTTAGAAATTATATCATATTTCAAATTATTTTTGAAGCCTTTTACAATTACAAATTACATTTAAATAAATCCAAAAAAATACCTGTACCATAAGTTGGCACAGGCATGATTCTTTCTATAATATTAATTGATTTACTATTTTTTGAACTGCATAATAGTCATATCCAGCATTAGTTAATCTCCTTTTTCTCTCCTCTCCATTGCCCCAATCACCTCGTATAACTTCTCTAGCTAATTGGTCGATTGTCTTGCCAACTGGATAATAAACTATCTTTCCATTTGCATCAAATACTTTTAGTCCAAATCTATCAGCACATCTTTTGGCATTATCTAAATTTCTAAATGCACCTTTCTGGCTTTTAGCATCAGACCAGGATTTTCTTACTCTATATAAGTTGTTTGTTGATTTGCTGATAGAGTTATTTCCTCTAAGTCTTTTATTTACTTCACTTGCAATATATGGAAACTTACTTCCAAGGTATGGTCCTGGACAGTTTGTATTGGAGTACCACTCATGCTTTTGAAGGACACCATCTTTTCCTCCAGTGTATGTGCAATTCTTGATTCCATTTCTTCTACAAATATCAGTTACTAGTTTGATTAAAGTTTCTAAAACCTCATCACTTACTGGCCAATTGCCACCATTACTTGAATTTGCAACTTCAATAGTAACTGCTCGATTATCGCACCATGATGAAGAAGTACACCATGATCTATGGCTCTCATCAACACATAATATGACTTTATTATCCTTCCCAATCCCATAGTTACATGATGCCCGTCTTGACCTTGGTTTAAATATTTCTCCTATTACTGCTGCATTAATTGCTCCGGCCGTGTGGTGGATGGCAATTTTTGTGATTGGTTGATTTCTTCTTCCACTATGATTTGGGCTGTAATTTACCATATTTACTAATTTACTATTACTCATTTATTTGTCCTCCTTAAATTGTTCTAATAGAGTTTTTAGTTTTTCCGGAACGGGAAGTCCTAAGGCTACAGAGTTTTCTAAAATAGAAAGTCCTTCATTTGCTATATAAAAAAAGATGATGGCGCATCTTACAGCGGTTCCATCACCTTTAATTAAATTAACATCGCATAGGTTTGCTATTCCTACAACTATAAATATCATTATCTTTTTTGCTATTCCTTTAAATCCTATAGCTGATGATAGCTTTTTCTCGACTCCCGCTCTTAATACTCCTGTTATATAGTCTGCTATCACAAATGCAATTAAGGTGTAAATAAATGCGTCAATACTACCAAGATAAAAACCTAAGTAGCCACCTAGTGCTGCAAAGCAAATCTTTACTGTTTCTAAAAATTTATTCATTGTTTTATTCCTCCTCTGTTAGTGTGTAAGTTATTTTCATGGTCTTATCTGCTGTCTTTAATATTGGACTTGATAGGTTATTAATTGTTCCAAGATATGGCGTGTGAAGGTATAAGTTTTTATACAAAGTACCGCTCTTAACACCATATCCTATTCTAAATGGTCCCATCTCAATTGTAGGAGTGCTTACATAAGGATAAGGTGTTCCTGAGTAATCTTTTCCATAGTTTTTTATAATCTTATCATCCTTAGTTATACTAAAATCATAGCCTAGTATATGATCTCCCCATTGATACAAGTAACTATAGGTGTTTCCTCCTTGCGAAAAGTCAGACTTAAAACCCATATCCATATAAGATATATCTACAGGATTATTGATATTTATTTTATATATTCTTTTTCTATCTCTATTTATTGCATAAAGATATCCTTCCTTTATCACACTTCCTATAGACCTGTAAGCATAATTTGAATCCTTACTTGGGTATGATCCTAGGTCATCCAACCTAATATCACCTAAATCCCATTGATCTACTTGTGTGGAATAATCATCCTTTTTTATCTTTATTCGTCTAATTAACCCGCTATCATAGTTGGATTTAGTTAAAAATCCATACCAATATCCATCTTTTCCATCGTAAAAACTTCCGTCATTCCAATAATAGAAGTCTCCATAATACTCAGTTAAGTCTATTGCTGTCTTCTCTATTTCTTGAAATCTTGATCCTAAAACTGAATCTGTCAAACCAATACTTGAATATGCTTCTTTAAATTTTATTATCTCAAGAGTCTTATTCTCTCTTGGCCATAAGGATATAAATGTATTATCAGTAGGATTCCCTTCAACTAAGCCTATATATGCTCTTTGAGTTTCCTTATTAACATCTAAATATGTTCTATTTAATAGTAAGCAGGCATTTCTACTGAAGCTATTTCCATAATAAAACCTCCCAGCTCTATAGTGAGTCAAGGCGAGCGATGCAATTCTTCCATTAGCTTGTGATGTAGAAAAGTCCCAGACAAACTTATATCCATCCTCCAAAGGAACTGTCTCTGTTAGATTTGCAGAACCTCTTAACGGATTATCTGTAGAGTTCACATTATCTGATGCATATCCAATAATAGAATTATCTGATGGTGGAATAATATTATTAGGATCTTCTTCTAATGGATTCTCAAAAAGTAAAATCCCTCCATAGAGTCTATTAGCTACAGGAAAAATCTCATCTTTAAATTCCGCCTCTCCTGAACCATGTAAGGGATACATAAGTCCTGATGGATTAAGTCTAAGTATATCTGAGACTGCATTTGTTATTAGGTTTTCATCTTCGTACACTTCTTTCTTTTTAGTTTTGACATCAGTTAATTCAATGACTGATTTACCCTTGAGCATTTTCTTCCTCCTTATCTTTAAATTCTGTAGTTATTTCTTCTTTATATTTTCCAAGACTTAGTCCTTGATATTTAAATCTTCTTACTTTTTCATTAAATATAATCGGTGTTGGAACTTGTTTTTCTACTTTGTATTCATCTTTTAATTTTCTAAGCAAAAATGAGTGTTCAAGTTTTATTCTCTTCCAAGTTTCATCAATTTTTATCTTTCCATCCCAAGCCTCTGTTGAACCTAGAGATTGACCAGATATTGCTGCAATAGCATTATTTTTTCCAATCATAGCTTGCCCTGACTCTAATCGAACAAGTACCGAGAAGTTGTTCATTGTTTTTTCCTGAAGTTTAGTTAGGGGATAAAAAAGATTTAAAATATGGTTTCCACTTAGGTAAATTTCTTTTGAAATGTGATGTTCTATTTTTGTATCGTTGAATACATAAGTGATAACAAGTCTAGTAGGTAATTCAACATTCTCTATAATCTCAACTTCCTCAATAACTTCTTTCTCCTCAAACTTTGGTGGATCATAAGACTTCTTATCTTCAGTTAAAATTTCAGTCTTTTGAATAACCTTTCTTTTTATCTTCTTAGTTTTTTCTTCTGTACCGCAGACAATGTTTAATAAGATTGATGCATTAAATAAAGCCTCCGTTTCTTTATTGGAGGCAAATTCTATTCTGATGATTGGTGTATCTGTAGTAGTCAATTTAAAAGCTGAATAATTAGAATAGGAATGAACTACTAACTTTTCAGATTCAATTTGATTTAACAGTCCTACTATATTCTTATCATTCTTACTCTTAGCTTTAGATAAATATGGATTCTTACCTACACCAAGAATTCTATGCTTGCTATTTATCTTGTATTCTATGTCAGTTATAAGCCCTTCAATCTTTTCTTCTGCATAAGAAATAGCTATCCTATCTCCAACATCAAGACTGGGGTCGCCTATGGTTACCATATCAAAGGGTGTGTGATGAATTTTACATATTTCTGTAAGAAGAGCCTCACACATCCTCTTTCTTTTTTCCGGAAGACCTAACTGCATCAATGGATTTATTCCAAGGTTCATAGTTAGTCCATCATCATTTTCTAAAGAGTAGTATTCAGCTATTTTTGTTTTTGCATTTGTTGAGTTGATAGCTGTGTATCTTGTTTTAAAGTCAGAAATAGATGATGAAAAACGCTCTGTTGTTTTAATTTCCGTTGAGATGCTTTCAGAATATTTCTTTAATGCCAACTTGCCATCACGACTAATCCCCGCAAAAGCTCCAAGGGTCGATGCTATATAATGGATGAAGTCCCTATAGGTTTCTATATCATGGTCTTGATAAATGGCGAGAACTTCTTCTCCATTTACAAGGGACTTCACTTCATCTTCTGTCATACCTAGTTCTACCTTGCACTTTTCACATGAAAGACTTAGAAGTTCATATGCTGTACCAAAGGTATCTGTTACAGGGAAGTTCTTGTCAAAACGTAACATATAGTCATAACCTTTAAGTTCTAATATTTTCTTAGAACGATTAGCCTCTGTAACATCAAAGATTCCCATTGGTATGGTTTCTGTTGTCTTATTTTCTAATTCTTGATGGTAGAATAATTCAAGCCTTGAACCCTCAAGAGAATATCTATCTATATCAGAAAATAGACTAATACCAAATTCTCCAGCATAGACAGTTCCTATCTCCAGTTCAGTAGAGCCGGAAGATGACCTGTGAATGTACCCTGAACCTTTTAATATATCTTTATTTATAAAGGGAATAATCGTTTCATCTTTCAAAATGATATTTCCCGTCCAATAAAATTTACGAGAATTCTTTTTTATGGCTATTTTATATTCATTGCTTGTAGGATACAATCCACCACCTCCTAGTATTCTTCTAAATTAAAAGATACTTCCCACAATCCTTTATAAGAAGTATCTTTTATTAGTTTGACTTGAAACTTATCTATATACATTTGTGTCTCTTTTAGTTCCAACGTTTCTGTATCTAAGAATTTCACTGTTAGATTAGACTTATTTGATAATTTACTTAAAGTCTTTACTAGCTTAGGGCTACATGAAAACACCACTGATATGCTTGCAACCTTACTTCTTACAATATCTCTTTGAATAGTACCTGCCTCCGTCTCTCCACCTGTATCTGCCTCAATGTCACGAAATTCCAAATCATAAGAATTAGGTAGAGGCAGATCTATTCCTTCAATGATTAAATATGATTGATGTTTCAAAACTAACGACCTCCACTTCTTAAATTCTTACGCATTGTAGCACTTACTATTACCTCATCAAGGAGTGTACCTCCAAGATAAACTGGTATAATTATATCTCCTGCGTTTTCCGATTTAACATTTATATTTGCAAGTGCATCCGATATCTGTCTTCCTATATCAATTCCATTTACAGCGGATTCTTTATCGTATCCGCCTATGCCAATAGCTGATATATTTGGACTTAAAACCATATCACTTGCGACATTTTTCATAGAAGATTGAACTAGTCTTCTACTCTTTTCTATTCCTTTTGATAAGCCTTCCATAAAGTCTGGCATCCAAGATTCATAATCAGTTAGTGGACCAACATCTGGAACTGAAAAGTGTAAGTAAGACCTGATGGTTGATGCTACATCTGAAACTGCAGATACTACATTTCCTATGGCATTTCGAATACCTCTAGCAATTCCATTAACTAAATCAGCACCCCATGAATAAGCTTGAGATGCAAGATTCTTTATGAAGTTTACAGCGTTATTAAATCCATTTCTAATTGTAGATTGAATATTTGACATGGTAGATGAAATACTTGATCTCATGGAATTAAATGCAGACGATACTGCTGACTTTGCAGTATTCACCGCAGACGAAATAGTCGACTTTATATAATTCCAAGCAGATGAAACAAAAGTCTTAATATTATTCATCGTTGATGAGATAAAGGTCTTTATCCCATTCCAGATTGATTCAAGGATTGTCTTAATAGAAGTCAAGATAGTCTCAATAGTCGTTTTTATATTGGTCCAGGATGTAGAAATAAATTCTCCAATAGCTGTGATAACTGTTGTTAAAAACTCTTTTAGTCCATTCCAAATAGTCTCTATCTTTAGCTTTATTCCATCAAGAGTTGTAGAAATAAAGGTCTTAATATTATTCCAAGTGGTTTTAAAGAATTCTCCTATTGCATTAAAGACTTCTGATGTTTTTGTTTGAATAGCAGTCCAAATGGTTGAAAAGGTAGTTTGAACGCTAGTCCATAAACTCGTAAAGAATTCTCCTAAGCCTTGCCATAGAGTCTTTGCTCCTTCAATAAAAGTGTTCCAAGACTGAGTTAAAAATGTAGTAATTGAAGCCCATATACTATTCCAACCTTCTGAAATACCCATCCATAGATTGGAAAAGAAGTCCTTTACTCCTTGCCATAAAGATTTTATTCCTTCTACAAATCCAGTCCATAAATCATTTAAAAATTCTGTAATTGCCGTCCATGAAGAAATCCATGAGTCGGATATTCCCTGCCATAGATTTACAAAGAAGTCTTTTATTCCATTCCAAATAGTGACTGTTGATTCTTTGATGGTTTCCCAAATGGAGATGATACCTTCTCTAAACCAGTCGCATTTTTTCCATAAAAGAATAAGACCAGCTATTACTGCACCAATAGCTATGGGAACAATTCCTATGGTTGATACTACTGCAGTGATTGCTGGAATTAATGTGCCTGTAAATACCCCTACTATTTTTGTAATTCCACCAACTATTATAGGTCCTTTAGTCATAATAGTTCCTATTGACCATACAAGTTTTCCTACAATCATAAGGACAGGACCTAATGCTGCTACAAAAAGCCCTATACCTGCAATGACACCTTTTACTGGTCCTGGAAGGGCGTTAAGTCCATTTACCAGTTTTGTTAATATATCTACTGCTTTTCTAACAGCAGGCATAAATAATTCTCCAAAGGAAATAGCAAGTTCCTCTAGGGCAGATTGTAATATCTTAAGCTGCCCGCCTAAGTTATCCTGCATTGTTTTAGCCATTTTTTCTGCTGTTCCATCTGCATTATTTATTGCACTTGATAGTTTTTCTACATCTTCCGGCGCTGCATTCATAATGGCAAGAAAACCTGACATAGCTTGTTTGCCTACAAGTGCTTCAGCATTTGCCACCTTTTCTGATTCACTCATCTGTGAGAAAGCAGATCTACAATCCATTAAGATATCATTTAAAGATCTCATAGAACCATCAGTGTTGGTAGTTTGGATACTCACTTCTCCAAAACTCTGTCCTGATAAGGTTAACTCTCCATTTAGTTCTGTCATTATCTTTCTTAACGATGTACCAGCTTGCGAACCTTTAATCCCTGCATTTGCCATTAGTCCAATAGCAAGAGCAGTATCCTCTACAGAGTATCCAAGAGAACCGGCAATTGGTGCTGCGTATTTAAAGGTCTCTCCCATCATGGATACATTGGTGTTGGCATTAGATGATGCAGCAGCAAGAACATCTGCAAAGTGAGATGAGTCTTCTGCTTTTAAACCAAAGGCTGTAAGGGCATCAGTAACGATATCTGAGGTAGTTGCTAAATCCTCACCACTTGCTGCAGCAAGATTCATAACGCCATCAATACCACCAATCATGTCTTTAGTTTTCCAACCAGCCATTGCCATGTAGTTCATAGCCTCTGCCGCTTCACTTGCAGAAAACTTTGTTTTTGCTCCCATTTCACGAGCTTTGTCTCTTAGTGCATCAAAGTCAGAAACGGTTGCTCCGGATACTGCTTTTACTTTAGACATACCGGAGTCAAAATCTGACGCAGTCTTTACAGCTGCTACTCCAAGACCTGCTACTGCAAGAGATACTGGCATCATTTTTCTTCCTACGTTTTCTATATTTTGCCCTGTATTTTGCCATTTTTCCCCAGTAATAGCTATATTTTGAAGAGTTTGATTAGTAGTTGCTCCTTGTCTTTCAAGAGATTTTAAGGCTTGTTCTGTTTCAATAATTTCACGTTTAAGGGCATCATATTGTTCCTGTGAAATCTTTCCTTCAGCAAGAGCCTGTTCCGCTTGTTTTTGTGCCTCTTTTAATGAATTAAGCTTGTTCTTTGTCTCCTCTAAAGTCTGTCCTAGTAGTTTATGTTTTTGGGAGATAAGTTCAGTGTTGCCTGGATCCATTTTTAAAAGCTTATTTACATCACGTAGTTCTGATTGAGTATGCTTTATTTCAGTATTAACTTTTTTAAGGGCGTCTTGAAGTTTGGTTGTATCTCCACCAATTTCAACAGTGATCCCTTTTATTCTATTTGCCAATCTCTCACCCCCTAAATTTGAACATCAAAAAAGCACCTAGTTTTTCTAGATGCCTTATAAAATATCTTCGTAATTTCTTTTTGAATATAATATGCGGATTATTTCTACTAGACTTTTCTCATTATTAACTCGGTAAAATATAAGGTAATTTTTTACAGGACAAATTCTTATATTTTCACTATATAAATCCTCATCTTTGTATCTTTTAAACCTCTCGGGCATTTGCTCAAGATCCCTAATCGACTCTTCTATTTTTTGAACTAACCTTAAAGCAGATAAATCCGAATTCAATGTTTCAGAAATATATTCATATATATCGAGTATATCTCTTTTTGCTTTAGATGATATTATAATGTTGTGCTTAATCATATTTGTTCATAAATTGATTGAAAAGCATCATCTACATTTTCAAATTTACCATCTTTTAAATCTTGTATACCTTCCATTAGCGTTTTATTTAGTTCATCTTTTGAAATATCTGAAATATCAACAAGTTTTGCATCCGGTAATTTTACATTAAATGGTAAGCCCTTGTTAAGAATTATCTGTCTATAAAACATATCCACGGCATTTGATGGGGGTATACCTAAGGCATTGAGAATCTCCTCTGCTTTATCTTTGATTTCCGGTTTCATTCTGATATTTAAATTTGCTGACTTAGCCATAATACTCCTCCTTTTGAATTAATTATACTACATTCGCCTACACTATGTCAATACAATTAAAATTTATCGAAGTCATCTTGTGTGGCTACTTCTTTGTATTTATAACTATCATTATTTTTTTCTGTAAACATATCGTTCACTAGACCTATAGTTAATAAATCTAAATCAGAAATAGATAAACCGAGTTCCACTGCCCTTAATAGAAACAAGGGCGTAGTCATTGATCTTTCAGTTGGTCTTACTTTTTTTTAGAAACTTCCTCCGTCTTAATATTAAGTCCCCAAAGTTCTATTAACTCTGGTAGGATTTGATAGATTGAAAATGTGGAGAAGTTGTCGAGCCATTCTGTTGGATCATCCGGCACAGAATCGTCACCATGTTTTGCCATAACATAGGCTATGTTCTCAAACAGTTCTAAAGATCCTATGTCTAAATCGGATTTGTCCTTATCATTTTTCTTGATGGATTTCTCCAAAGCCATTAGATCTTTAAAAATATCTCTGCCAAATTTTAATCTATATATTCTTGGTATTGCTGCTGATGCACGAAAGATAACATCTTGTCCATCAATTTGTATTTTCTTTGTTAGTGCCATATTATTTACC
>NZ_JAXDSU010000094.1:0-8028 GCF_034090325.1 Anaerococcus porci | reverse complement strand
AAATGGACAAGTAGAATTCGTGGCTGGGATCAAATCCTATCCCAATTATCAATATTTTTTGAAGGGAGGTTTTAAAAACAGGTAAAAAAACTATAAAATCAGCTGCAAATTTTCATGAAAATTTGACAGTTTATTAAGTTCATATAAAATTAAGATAAGCTCCATCCCTATAGGAATGGACAGATATTGATACATAAAAAATTGTATCAACCCTTACCCATTGATCAGGATTTAGGTTGATACACAAAACTATTTACAGACCCTTTCTACCCCTAGGGGTAGGATTTGACCTAATACCAGAGCTAGTCTAGTTCTAACTCTGATATTAGGTCCAACTTTGTGGGGTCAGCTTAAATTACTATCTTTAAACTTTTTATTTTATTTACGAATTTTTACCTAAATACAGTTTTTTAAGTTCTGAATAATTCATTATTTCACTATTTCATATCTACATTATAAATAAAATATAAAAACTATTATAATACAATGATATAAAAACTCTACTATCTTGTCGCAAACCAATTCCAAAAACTCAATGTCATGTGATATTATTAAGATTAGCTTATCTTCTTCCTTTACTTTTTTTATATTATCAGCAACTATTTTCATATTTCTATAGTCTAACCCACTTGTTAGCTCATCGAAAAATAAAACTTTTTTATCGGATAACAAGGCAGATAAAATAATAACTCTTTGTTTTTCTCCTCCAGATAAGGTGTAAGGATTTCGATTGACAATATTTTCAAGTTCCATATATTTTAGCCAGTCATTGATGTTTTTTTCGCTTTTATTTTTTGATGTTAATAAGATTTCGTCAAAAACAGTCTCAGTAAATAGCTGATAATTTACTTCCTGCATAATTAATAAACTTTCTTTTATCCTATTTCTTCTATTAAATGTCCTATTAGCTTTTAAAATATTCCCTTTGTTTTTCCCATATAACCCACATATAATTTTTGCAAATGTAGATTTTCCAATTCCATTTTTTCCAACAATTCCAATTATATTGCCATAGGAAAATTTAAGATCGCCAATGTTTAAAATTGTTTTAGTATTTCTTTTAAAAATTAAGTTTTTTACTTCTAATAATAGTTTTTCATTAAAATTAATCCTATCAGAAATAAGATTTATATCTTTATAAACGCAATGCCTAAGCCCTGTTTTTAAACGTTCATTTTCGCTTAAATTACCAATTTCTTCCATATTATATTCTCTAATAATTTTCCCATCTTCCATATAAATTGCTCTGTCTACTATGGCTTTTAAATACCATAACCTATGCTCAGCAATTACTATTGTTTTACCTAACGCTTTCAATTTTTCTATTATCTTGGAAAGTTCCTTCATAGAATCAATATCTAAACTGGAAGAAGGTTCGTCAAAAACGAATACTTCGGGATCTAAAGCATATGCACTGGCAATTGCAATTTTCTGCTTTTCTCCACCTGAAAGCTCAAATATATTTCTATTCATCAATGGATCAATGTTAAAGGTGTCTTTAACTTCTTCAATTTTTTTATTTATCTTAGTACTTTCTAATCCATAGTTTTCCAAACCAAAAGCTATCTCATCCGTAGTGTTAGTTGTATAAAATTGAGTTTTAGGGTTTTGAAAAACTGATCCTACAAGTTTAGATAATTCATATATTGCAGTTGTAAAGGTGTTAATGCCATTTACTCTGACACTTCCACAAATTTCGCCATCATAAAATTCTGGAATAATCCCATTAATAAGCTTTAATAAAGTGGATTTTCCACATCCACTTTTACCACATAAAAGTATACATTCCCCTTTTTTTATATTTAAGTTTATATTTCTTAAAGCGTAGTCATCTCCACTCTTGTACTTAAAGCTTAATGCCTTAATTTCAGTCATAAATCCCACCCTGATACTTTCATAAGTATTACTATTAATAAATTTAAAATCATAAGAATTAAAACACTAATATCTTTTTTTCTAAACTTAGTAAGATGTCTACTTGTTTTTTCAACAGGAGCATCAAGCCCTCTCACGATAGCTGATTGAGATAATTCGTCTCCTATTTCTAAAACACTTGTAAAAAGAGGAATAAAAAAATATTCCAGAATTAAAAGAGGTTTTTTCAATAAATTCTTTAAATTAAAATTGATTCCTCTAGTCTTCATTGCCATATTAATATGACTCCACTCATCTTTAATTGTTGGGAAACACCTAAAGATTACAGAAATCATAATAAGAGAGTCTTTTGAAAATTTTAATTTTTGTAAAGTTGCTACTGCTAATGAGGAACTTGTTGAATTTAAAATCCATTTCCCAACAATAATACAAGGTAAAAATTTCCTTCCAATTACAAAGAAAAACAAGAATAAATTTATAATAAAATTTCTATTAATATAGGTCAAAGTTTTTTCTAAAATTACACTTATTACGAAAAATGAAATATATCTTATAGCTGATTTTTTATAGCCATCACTAATAATTATTACAATAAAAAATAATGTAATAAGGCTTTGATAATATAAACCAAACCCTAAGAAAATTAAAATATTAGCCCCTATAAGTAATATAAGTTTTGTTCTGAGGTCATACTTTGACCCCAGAACAAAATTTAAATCTCTCATTATAATACTCCTGCGGATTCTAACTTTTTATTTAATATTTTCTTTGTAAAATAAGAACCAATCAAAGAAAATATTAATGTTCCAATAATCATAATAGGTAACATCCATATTGGTGTCCAAGCTCTTACAGTATTACAAAAACTTTGATCAAGTCCTCCTTTTATTACACTTTCAAAGAAAGTTTCTCTCATAATCCAAATAGGTAAAAATCCACCAAACAAGTTTAAGGAAAAAAACATATGACTAATTGAGTTTTTCATAAAATCAGTATAATCTCCACTTTTTGCTATAAGCATAGCGATTATTCCAGCTGGTATTGCAACTAATGGAGCAATTGGAATATGTCCTGTTGCAACTAACAAAATACTTGGAAGTGTTGCTGCAATCACAATTGCTGTGCTTGATTTTGTTTTTGCAAGAAGCATATGATAGGTTGGCGCAGCGAGTAGTGCTACAAGCATAGGCATTAACAAAAATAAGATAGGAACTGGCATAGATATGGCTCCTATAACCACATATGTTACTAAGTAAAGTGCAATTAATACACCTGCTGTAATTGCATTCTTTGATGATTTATTTTGTTTTTTCATTTTCTTTTCCTCCTTTAGAATTAATTATTACTCTACAATCTTCCATTCTCTTGACTTTTCTTGATAATTCCATAGGTCTTTATATAGCCCGTTATTTTTCATCAGTTCTTGATGTTTTCCTACTTCTTCTACTTTTCCCTTATTTAAGACAACAATTTTATCTGCTCCCATAACGCTCCTTAGCTTATGAGCTACTACAACAACTGTTTTATTTTTAATTAAATTGGAAATTGCTTCTTGTATAATAAGTTCATTTTCGGGATCAAGGGAAGATGTCGCTTCATCAAGGAGTATTATCGGGGAATCCTTTAAAATTGCTCTTGCTATGGATATTCTTTGTTTCTCACCTCCTGACAGAGTTGCCCCTCCTTGTCCAATCATAGTATCAAATCCCTTTTCCTTATTTATTATAAAATCATAAGCTCCTGCCATTTTTGCAGCATTTATAATTTCATCTTTGCTTGCATCTTCTTTCCCAAATTTTATATTGTTATAAATAGTATCTTTAAAAAGATATACGTCTTGAAATACAACAGAAAATTTTTCCATTATTTTGTAAGGGTCTGCTTTGGATAAATCTATTCCTCCAATTTTAATTGTTCCTTTATTCGGATCATAAAACCTGGATATAAGTTTAATAAGTGTAGATTTACCCGAACCAGAATGTCCTACGAAAGCTGTTAATTCATTCTCATTGATATCTAATATGATGTCATCAAGAACTTTCATTTGATTATAAGAAAAAGAAAGATTTCTTATTTCTATATCGTTACTTTCATTTAAATCTTTATCTCCAGATATAGGTTTTTCATTGAGTAAATTTAAAATCCTTTCTCCTGATACTGATGCCATTTGTAATCCTGAATAATTTACAAGAGCAAGTTCCAAAGGATCAAATATTCTTGTTCCAACAAATAGAAACATTAAAAATGTATCAATTTCTAAACTTCCCTTTAAAAACAAGTAAGAACCTGTTAAACTCATCAAAGGAAGTCCAATTCTTAAAATCATACTTGCAATTGTCGTTAATGAGCCAACACATTTTTCATTCTTGATATTTGCAACTTTCGTATCATCGATATCTTTTTCGAGTATATTTAAACTATCTTTTAAGCTATTATAAGCTTTAAGTGTTTTTATTGTGTCTAAATATTCATTTATAGCTTCCCCTTCTTTTATCTTTATATTTTTTGTTTTTAAATAAACTTTTTTCTGAAAATTTTGCATAAGTCTTAATAGTAAAATTGAAATAGGTAGACCAATAAAAGTTGCTACTCCCATTTTTATATCAATAATAAAAAATAAAATTGAGCAAAATATTGCTACACATATACCACTAAAAAACTGAGGTAATTGATGAGTTACTGCTATTTCCACTTTAAAAAAATCATTCATCAATGTGTCTAAAATCTCTGATGAGCTTTTGCTTGAAAGATAGCCTATAGGAAGTCTTCTTATATGATCTGCAAGTTCTATCCTTCCATCTGCTGTAGTTTTATATCCAAGTTCATAAGTATATTTTGTAGCTAAATTTTCAAAGAAAAATGTTACGATGAAAAACATAGCCATTATTCCAAAATATTTCCATAAGATATTTATGTCTACATTCCCTACACCTCTACTTAAAAACAAGGTTTCCACAATCTTAGCTAGAGCAATAAAGGGGATAAGATTTGAAATAGATGCTAAAATATTCAAAGCAATAGATTTTCTTATATTATCGGTCTTTCCTAAAGTAATATTTTTTATCATTACTTCTCACCTTCTTTTCTATTCATTTGCCAAACATTTGAATTCTTGTAAATATCATAAAGTCTTTTGTATATTCCATCTTCAGATATTAATTCTGTGTGTTTTCCTCTTTCTACAATTTTTCCATCTGATATTACTAAAATTTGATTTGCATTTTCTATTGTACTTAATCTATGAGCTATCATAATAACTGTCTTGTTTTTTACCAATTCCGATAAAGCTTTCTGCATTAGATATTCGTTTTTGGAATCTGCAAAACTTGTAGCTTCATCTAAAACCAATATAGGTGCATCCTTCAAAATTGCTCTTGCCACGGCAATACGCTGCTTTTCTCCTCCGGATAAATAAGTTCCCTTTCCTAAGCGAGTTTCATATCCGTCAGAAAGTTTTTCAATAAAATCATGACACCTTGCCTTTTTAGCTGCATTTATAACCTCTTCTTTGCTACATCCTTCCTTAGCCATGGCTATATTATTAAAAATAGTATCTGAAACTAAATCACTATCTTGAAAAACAAAAGAAATATTATCCATCAAAACTTTTGTTGGTATTTTTTTTATATCAACTCCCCCAACTTCAATAGACCCTGCCAATGGATCATAAAACCTTGGTATTAAAGTCCCTATTGTAGATTTTCCTGCTCCTGAATATCCCACCAACGCTGTAACCTCTCCTTGTTTTGCACAAAAACTTATATTCTTTAAAACCTCTTCATCTCCATAAGAAAAGTTTACATTTTTAAATTCAAGATCATAACTTTTTATTTCTTTATCATAGTTTTCATTTGATATTTCTTTTTCATCTATAACTTCATATATTCTAGCAACAACTTCATTTAGCAAATTCATGCCTTCTGCAAAATCTCTAAGTTTTAAGACCGGTACACTCATAGAAGGTACAACTATTAAAAAGAAAACAAATATAGTTATAAAACTTAAACTATAATTTTTTGATAATAGAATTATTCCAATAGGTACTACAAATGTTGCCACTGAAAGAATAAATACTCTAAAGGATACAAAACCTGGTCTTATCATGGATGTCATTGAACTTGTAAAATTTCTATAATCATTTACAGATTTTGAAAAAGTTTTAAATGAACTAACACCAGCTCCAAATATTTTAACTTCAGGCATTCCTTTTACATATTCAGTAGTTGAAGAATTGATGTTATCAAGAATCTTAAAATTTTCAGCTAGACCACCTGACTTGATAATTTTTATCATAATTGCCATTTGAATTCCAAAACCTATAAGTAAAGCTAACAAAGTAATAAATGCCAAAAATAAATTCATTTTAAACATGATAATAAGTATGACTAAAATAAGAACTAAAGTTGAAATAAGATTCGGTAGTTGGTGAGAAAAATATCCTTCAATCTGATCCATATCTTGCCCCAATACTTGCTTTATTTTTGACTTGTTATCTCCAGTAAAGTATCCTAAGGGAAGATTTCCAATATGTTTTAATATCTTTTTCTTTAGATTTGCTATCAAAATATAAGAAAACTTATGACATAAAATACTTCCAATATAGGTTAGAAAATAAGCTAAGATTACAGATATCACTCCATAGATACAAGTGTTTATTGCTTTTTGATCCAAATTTCCGTTTAAAAATAAGGACTTTATAACTTTGTATATTACTAAAATCGGACAAATACTTAATAATATTCCAAAACAAATAAGTAGTATCCCTACTATAAGATTTGTCTTTTTAACATCACTATAGGAAATTATATCCCCAATAGATTTCTTTTTTTCCATTTATATCCTTCCTCCTTCACAGAACGAATTCGTTCATTTGTCTTAAACTAATACAAGGAAAACATCTATGACGTTTTCCTTGTAAAATACTTATATTCTATTTTCATCAACGAATTCTTGGAAAAAATTTGCTTATTACTTCAAAAGCACCACTCGAATTCGTCTTATTTTCACCCTTATTAATCAAATTAGTATATATAGTTCCAGCAGCACCGTATAAAATAAAGGCTGCGAAACTCTTTACATTTTCCCTATCTATTTCCATATTGTTTTCTATTTTTCCACCTTCAACTCCTTCAATAATAAATTCAGAATAAACATCAATAAACTTTCCAATATAATGAGCTAATTCCCAGAGTCTATAGGAATTATCTGTTATTGAATTATTTGAAGAAAAATTATATTTTCTTGAAAACTGATCTATATCTTTTACAACAAGATCTCTTAACATTTTTATTCTCTCTTCATAGTCTATTTCTAAATTTTGAAATATATCTAACTTGTTTTTTAACTTTTCATCAAAATAAGTTTCCATGCATGCTAAGAATATATCTTCTTTTGATTTAAAGTAATAATAAAACATTCCAGGAGCTCCATTAACCTCTGCAAGTATATCTCTCACAGATACCCTTTCATATCCATATTGTTCAAATAATTTAGATGCAGTATCTATAAGCTCCCTTTTTCTTTCTTCTGGGTCTTTTACATTCCTCTTAGACAAATTCTCACCCCTAACGACCGACATTCGTTCTTTTAATATAGATTATTATTTTCATTCATTTTTGTCAAGAGTTAATTTTAGCAAATATAAACAATTTATTTACTAGAATTTTTGCAAAAAAAGAGGACTATTATTTTAAAAATCCTCTCAATGTTTTATTCAATTTTCCATCCAGTAGCCTTTTCTCGTTTCTCTATAAAGCTCTTGTATATATTTGATTTTTCTATTAGTTCTCTATGTTTTCCTATATTTTCAATTTTTCCCTTATCTATAACAATAATTTTGTCAGCATTTTTAATAGTTTTAAGTTTGTGAGCGATTATAATAACAGTTTTACCTTTTAATAAATTTTTTAAAGCAATCAATAATTGTTTTTCATTTTCTGGATCTACACTTGAAGTTGCCTCATCAAGAATTACAAATTTACTTGGCTTTAACATAGCTCTCGCAATAGATATTCTCTGACGCTCACCTCCTGATAGGTTTGAACCACTTTCTTGCAAAACAGTATCATAACCTTGTGGTAATTTCATAATGAAATCATGGCACTGTGCTTTATTTGCAATATTTATCATTTCTTCTTCTGTTGCATTTTCATT
>NZ_JAXDSU010000005.1:0-29743 GCF_034090325.1 Anaerococcus porci | reverse complement strand
AAGGATTTATAAAAATAATTAATAGAAAAGATGCCATTAGAATTTTATACATATCCTTTCCTTTTTTTAGTAAAAAACCCAAATATGTAATACTATGAAGTAAGATTACTCTCATAATAGAGAAAGGAAATCCTATCAAATATCCATAAGATACTGAAAAAATTACCCCTAAAGGCAGAGCCACTTTATAAGAAAGCCCAAATTTTATAAGTATAAGTATCATAAACCCTAATATTATATCTATATGAAGACCAGATACAGCAAGTAAATGGGAAATACCTAAAGATGATAATTCACTTATATTCTTATACTTTTCTGATAAAACCACAGCCTTTACAAAATCAGATGCATCCTCACTTAAATTATTGTCAAAGATAGATTTTATATAAAAACTAAATTTTTCTTTAAGTCTTAAATTAAGATATTTCGTTTTTTCTACTCTCTTCAAATCTATAATTTTAAGTCTTGATTTAACCCCTTTTCCAAGCATGTAATTCCTATAGTTGAAAAGATAAGGGTTGGTATTTTTAGAGACTAGATCTATTTCAAAATTTCCTATAAGCCTATCTCCAAGATTAAATTCTTTATCTGATATAAGAATTGATTTTTCATCTATTTTATAAATTTTATCTTTAGCCTTAACTGTATAAATAAATCTATCATTAGTGCTAGACTTATCCACTACTAAAAGTGATAAGTCTAGTTTTTCATATTTGTTCAATTTAAAAGAATTAAAATTTATTCCTGCTATGAAATTTCCTAAAATTACTGCTAGAAAAAAATAAAAAATTGTTTTTTTCATAAATAAAAGACATAGGAAAAAAAGTCCTAAAATCAAGACTAAATTAAGACCTTCAAAATATACAAAAAAACCTATTCCACAAATAAAACCTAATAAGCTTAAAAATAATATTTTTCTCATATCTATCTCCCACTTAAATTATAACATATGATATAATTATAGTATGAAAGATTTATTATACATAAGTCATCCCTTGATAGATGAAATTAGTGCAAATATAAAAAAGAAAAAATATAATTATCCTTATACTAAACTTATCTTAGATAGAAGCATTTTTATTCCGAAAACCGCCTATCTTCTGGATGAAAATCCCGAAATATCCTCATTTAAAATAAAAAACATACAGATGGTTGAAAAAGATATTGTATATACAATTGAAGGAAATATAGAGAAAAAGGAAGTCTACTTAAAAATTGATAAAAAAGCAAGACTTAAAAATTTATATTATAATACTGCATTTTATATTTTTAAGGCTATCTTTTATCAATTCTATAATAACAAGAACATAAGCCTCTCAATAGAAAAAAATAAATCTCGAATTAAGGTAGATAATTTTTATGAAAATTTTGATTTAAAAGCTTTTAAAGAACTTTTTGAAAAGATTATAAAGCTTGGCCTCGACATAAATATAGAAGAGGAAGAAATTTTTATTGATGGGTTTGAAAGATTTCCAAATCAGGGTGTATTTTTGAGAAATACCAAATATTTAGAAGGTATTTATGTTTTTTCATTAGAAAAAATTGAAGATAAGCTTTTAATTGATTTTATAGTTGGAGATGACTATTTAAAATTTGTTAGTAAGAGTATGGATTTGATTGAATATATTAAAAATATCTCTACAGGAGATTTAGATTCTAGTGAAAAGATTACTAAGATTATATCCGCTATACAAAATCAAAAATATTAATGGACTATTCATAAATTTATGAATAGTCCATTTTTTAGTCTTTATTTTACAAGTAGATTTAATATCTTGCCTGGTACATATATTACCTTAAATATATCTTTTCCATCTATATGTTTTTGTATGTTTTTATCATTTTCTGCCTTACTTACAGCATCTTCTTGATCTGCATCTTTACTTATATTAAGTTTAGTCCTAACTTTGCCATTTACTTGAACTGGAAGTTCAATTGTATCATATTCAAGCTTAGATTTATCATAAATTGGCCATGATGCTTGATTGAGCTCACCTTCAAATCCTATTTCTTCCCATAATTCTTCTGTTAAATGAGGGGCAACTGGATTTAATAAGATTAAGTAAGTCTTATAATCTTTTTTGGTGATTGTCCCTTTATTTCTAAATTCATTTAATAGACTCATCAAAGCGGCTATAGCTGTATTATATTTTAGTGATTCATAATCATCAGAAACCTTTTTAATAGTTTGATTTATAAGAATTTCTAAATCTTTTGAATATTCTTCTCCATCTTCTACTAATTCATAAAGGTTAAATACTCTTTCAAGATATTTCCTACAACCTTTAACCCCCTCGTCTGACCAAGGAGCAGTTGATCTAAAATCACCAATAAACATTTCATATACTCTTAGAGTATCAGCACCATAATCTCTTACTATGTCATCAGGATTTACTACATTTCCTCTTGATTTAGACATTTTTTGATGGTCTTCTCCAAGAATCATTCCATGAGATGTTCTTTTTTGATATGGTTCTTTTGTAGGAACCTTACCTATATCATATAAGAACTTGTGCCAAAATCTTGAATAGAGTAAATGAAGTGTTGTATGTTCCATTCCGCCATTATACCAATCAACTGGTGTAAAGTATTCTAGATTTTCTTTGCTTGCAATATCCTTACTATTATTAGGATCTGTGTATCTTAAATAATACCATGAAGAGCCTGCCCATTGTGGCATTGTATCTGTTTCCCTTTTAGAAGGCTTTCCGCAGATTGGGCAAGTAGTATTTACAAAGTCATCTATTTTTGATAATGGACTTTCTCCATCATCTGTCACCTCATAGCTTTCTACTTCAGGAAGCTCTATAGGAAGATTTTCTTCCTTTTCTGGAACCCAACCATGTTCTTGACAATAAATCATAGGAATTGGTTCACCCCAATATCTTTGTCTAGAAAATACCCAATCTCGAAGTTTGTAATTTACTTTTGCAAAGCCTATCTCATTATCTTCAACATATTCTATCATCTTAGCTTTGGCTTCATCAACAGAAAGACCATTTAAAAAATCTGAATTTATCATAAGTCCCTTGTCATTTGATATTGTAGGAAGTTCTTCATCCCCATTGTCAATTACAGGAATTATTGGCATATCAAACTTTTTAGCAAATTCAAAATCTCTTTCATCATGGGCTGGTACTGCCATAATCGCACCTGTACCATAAGATATAAGTACATAATCAGATATCCAAATTGGAACTTCCTTTCCATTTACAGGATTTATAGCAGATATTCCATCAAGTTTAACCCCTGTTTTTTCCTTAGAAAGCTCACTTCTTTCAAAATCTGACTTTTTCTTAGCAAAAGTTTGGTATTCTTTAACTTTATCGAGATTTTTAATATCATCTTTAAATTTTTCAAGCATAGGATGTTCTGGTGCTATTACCATATAAGTTGCGCCAAAAATTGTATCAGGTCTTGTAGTATAGACATTTAATTTATAATCCTTATCCTTTAATTTAAAGTCTATTTCTGCACCATAGCTTCTTCCAATCCAATTTTTTTGTTGAGTTTTGATTTTTTCTTCATAGTCAACACCATCTAAATCATCTATGAGTCTGTCTGCATATTTTGTAATTTTTAACATCCATTGATTTTTAACCTTATGGGTTACATCTGAGCCACATCGTTCACACTTACCATCAACTACTTCTTCATTAGCAAGTCCTATCTTACATGATGGACACCAGTTTATTGGCATTTCTTTTTTGTAGGCAAGCCCATGTTTATAGAGTTGTATAAATATCCATTGACTCCATTTATAATAATTTGGATCAGTTGTGTTAATTTCTCTTGACCAGTCAAATGAGAAACCAATTGATTTCATTTGCGACTTGAAATTTTTAATATTATCTCTTGTAACTATTGCTGGGTGTATATGATTTTTTATAGCATAGTTTTCTGTTGGAAGACCGAATGCATCCCAACCCATTGGATAAATTACATTTTCTCCTTCTAGTCTTCTTTTTCTTGCTACTATATCTAAAGCCGTATAAGGTCTTGGATGGCCTACATGAAGACCTTGACCTGATGGATATGGAAATTCTACTAATGGATAGAATTTCTTTTTATCCTTATCTATAACAGCTTTAAATGTTTCCTCATCATCCCATATTTTTTGCCATTTTTTCTCAATGGCATTTGGATTATATTCCCTCATAATTACTCCTTAGTTTTTTGATGCAAATGACTTAACTGTTCTTGGATATTGTATTACGTCACGAATGTTCTTCATTCCAGTAAGATACATTACAGCTCTTTCAAAACCAAGTCCATATCCTGAATGAACAACAGAACCATATCTTCTAAGATCTAGATAATTTTGATATTCATCTATGTTAAGTCCATTATCTTCCATAGATTTTACAAGTTCATCATATCTTTCTTCCCTTTGGCTTCCCCCTATCAGCTCACCTACAGCTGGAACTAATAGATCAAAAGCAGCTACAGTTTTCCCATCTTCATTTCTTCTCATATAAAAAGCCTTTATGTCTTTTGGATAGTCTGTAACAAAAACAGGTCCATCTACAATCTTTTCTGATAAATATCTTTCATGTTCTGTTTGAAGGTCCATTCCCCATTCTACTGGATATTCAAAATCTACATTGGCTTCTTTTAGTTTTTTTATAGCATCAGTATAGGTAATTCTTGCAAATTTAGCATCTTTTACCTTTTCAAGCCTTTCTATAAGTGTATCATCAATTTTTTCATTGAAAAAAGTAATCTCATCTTTACAATTTTTAAGAACATAGTCAATCATATACCTAATCATATTTTCCGCTACATCCATACAATCATTGTAGTCAGCAAAGGCAATCTCTGGCTCAAGCATCCAAAATTCAGCTGCATGTCTTGGTGTGTTTGACTCCTCTGCCCTAAAAGTTGGTCCAAATGTATAAATGTCTGAAAAAGCAAGAGCAAAATCTTCTGCTTCCAATTGACCTGATACTGTAAGATATGATTTCTTTCCAAAAAAATCCTTAGAATAATCAACTTTTCCTTCATCATTTAGATTAGGTTTTTCAAGATTTTGGGTTGTAACTTGGAACATCTCTCCTGCTCCTTCAGTATCAGATGCTGTAATTATAGGTGCATTTAAGTAGATAAATCCTCTTTCTTGGAAGAAATTATGAAGAGCAAATGCAAGTTTACTTCTTAATCTAAATACTGCCCTATAAGTATTTGTTCTTGCTCTTAGGTGAGGAATAGTTCTCATGTATTCAAGAGATTGTTTTTGTTTTTGAATAGGGAATTTTTCATCACTATGGCCTAGTACAATAACCTTATTTGCTTGAAGTTCAAAGGCTTGTTTTGCATTATTTGTTTTAACCAATAACCCACTAACCCTTAATGATGCTGAAAGATGTTCTTTTTTTAGTTCTTCAAAGTTATCTAAGTCTTTACTTAACACAACTTGGAGGTTCTTAAATATAGTTCCATCGTTTAGTTCTATAAAACCTACATTCTTAGTAAACCTCGCTTGTCTTATCCATCCTTCAAGAGTAATTTCCTTATCAATAAATTTTTCTAAATCTCTTTGAATTTCTCTTAATTTCATTTGTCTAATCCTCTCTTAACTTTTTCTAATTTTTCTACAAGCTCTTTTTCATATCCAATATTTTTTGGCTCATAAAATTTTTCATTTTTATACTCATCTGGTAAATAATCTTGTTTAACATAGCCATTATAGTTATGAGGGTAAAGATACTCATCTTTTACTAATTTTTTGCTATCTTTATAGTGAGTATCTTTTAATTTATTTGGAACTTCTAAATCCCTCTTATTTTTAACAAAATCCATAGCCTTATTTATAGCAAGATATGTGGAATTGTTTTTAGGACTAAGTGCAAGATAAACGCAAGCCTCTGCTAAAATAATTCTTGCTTCAGGCATTCCAACTGCTATTGACGCATTAAAAGCATTAGTTGCAATATTTAATGCATTTGGATCTGCAAGAGAAATATCTTCTGCAGCAAAAATAATCATCCTTCTTCCTATAAATTTTATATCTTCACCTGAGTTAAGCATTTTTGCTAAATAATAGATACTTGCATCAACATCTGAACCTCTCATAGATTTTATAAAAGCAGATATTGTATTGTAGTGCCTGTCACCATTTCTATCATATATTGAAATCTTTTTTTGAATTGAATCTAAGATAGTTTGGCGGTCAATTTCTATTATACCTTTATTATCATCTTGTGAAAACACAGCTATCTCTAAAGCATTTAAAAGTGCCCTACAATCTCCATTTGAATAGGATATTAAGGTTTCTATTGCATCATTTGTTATACTTATATTTTTTCTTTGGAGTATTCTATCCTTATTTATTGCTCTATCTATAAGCATCTTTAAATCATTATAGCTATGACTTTTCAGCTCAAAAACATACATTCTAGATATCAATGCCTTATTTACTTCAAAATATGGATTTTCTGTTGTTGCCCCAATTAATATAATTGTAGAATCTTCTACAAAAGGCAGAAGATAGTCTTGTTGTGATTTATTAAACCTATGAATTTCATCTATAAAAAGTATAGTCTTTTTATTTTCAAATTTAAGATTATCCTTTGCTATTTCTATTTTTTTCTTTAGATCGGATATACCGCTTGCTACAGCAGATATTTTTTCAAAAGCCATATCAGTAGTATTTGATATGATTTCTGCAAGTGTAGTCTTACCAACTCCTGGAGGTCCATAAAAAATAGATGAGTAAATCCTATCTGCCTTAATCATCCTTCTTAAAATCTTTCCTTCACCTATCAAATGTTCTTGACCAATAAAATCATCAAGTGTTTTAGGTCTTAGCCTATCTGCTAAGGGAGCTGATTTTTCAATTTCTCTTATCCTATTTAATTCAAATAAATCCATGCTTTTCCTATCTTTAAAAAAAAGATGCTATCCTTCATGAATAACATCAATTTTCATCTTTTAAATTTTTTAATTCTTCGTAAAAACTTTCTACATCCTTAAATTCTCTATATACTGAAGCAAATCTAACATATGCTACTGGATCTATATTTTTAAGTTTATCACAAACAAATTTTCCTATTGTAGTGGAAGATACTTCCTTTTTTCCCAAATGATTTATTTCAAGTTCTATTTCATTTGCTATTTGTTCAATTTGATCGATAGAAACTGGTCTTTTCTCACAAGATTTTACTATACCATTTATAAGCTTTGACCTATCAAAAGATTCCCTTGTATCATCTTTTTTTATAACCATAAGTGTCCTGTCTTCATACCTTTCATAAGTTGAAAATCTCTTGTTACAGCTTTGGCAAAGCCTCCTTCTTCTTATAGCAGTATTATCTTCTGTAGCCCTCGAATCTATAACTTTTGTATCATTTGAGTCACAATATGGACATTTCATTTTATTTTAAGAAGTCAGGAAGATCTATATCATCAAATGGATTTGATATTTTTTGTGAATTCTGTCTTTTTGTTGTATTTTTCGCCGGTGCTTGTCTTCTATTTTCAATAACTTCTCTTCTTTTTTGAGAATCTTGATCAAAACCTGTTGCTATTACAGTAATCTTAATATCGTCACCTAGAGATTCATCACTTCCAACACCAAAAATGATATTGGCATCAGAATCGATATGCTCTCTTATTAACTCTGCTGCTTCATTTGCTTCCATAAGTCCAACTTCTGCTGCAGTAACATTTAATAATACTGCATTTGCACCTTCTATTGATGTTTCAAGTAGTGGAGAGTTTACAGCAGCTTTTGCAGCATCAACTGCTCTATTTTCACCACTTGCCCTACCAATACCCATATGAGCAATACCTTGGTCTGACATAATTGATTTAACATCTGCAAAGTCAAGGTTAATAACATTTGGTATAGCTATAAGTTCTGATATACCACTTACAGCATCCATAAGTACTTGGTCAGCCATTTTAAATGCTTCTACCATAGATGTTCTTTTTTCAACTATTTGTAAAAGTCTATCATTAGGAATTGTAATCAATGTATCTACACTATCCTTAAGTGCTTCTATACCACCTTCTGCAGATGTTTGTCTTTTTCTTCCCTCAAATGTAAAAGGTTTTGTAACAACTCCTACTGTAAGTATACCTTGCTCTTTTGCTTTTTTAGCAACTACTGGAGCCGCACCTGTACCAGTTCCACCACCCATTCCAGCAGTGATAAAAACCATATCAGCTCCTTTAAGTGCCTCATCTATTTCAGATTCACTTTCTTCAGCAGCCTTTTCTCCAATTTCAGGATTAGCACCTGCTCCAAGTCCTCTTGTAAGCTTTGCACCAATTTGTAATTTTATATCAGCATTAGCTTCATTTAATGTTTGAAGGTCTGTATTAAGCGCTATAAACTCAACTCCAGAAAGTCCTCCTTCTCTCATTCGGCTTATGGCGTTATTTCCACCACCACCTACACCTATTACTTTAATTTTGGCTAAGGCATTATTTTCTACTTCCATATTGATATTTGCCATATTCCTCCCCCGTTTCATAACTTTTATTTCTCATTATCTTGATCTAGACTTGTTTTATCGACTTCAACTACAGGATCTTTACCTTTATCAAGTCTTATAGTGTAGGCTTTAAGCCCTTTATCACTAATATCTTTTAAAACTGAATCGAGTAGTTTCAGCTTATAATCATAATTATTTAAATCTCCAAAATTAATATGAATATCATTTATTATTATACCAATATCCTGATTGTTTTCCAAGTCTATTTCTTCTAAGTTAAGGCTATACTTATATTCTTGAATTTTCTCTATAAAACCAAGAACTTGCTTATTATCTGTAAACTTTTCACCAAGTTTTGGTTTTTTTTCTATCCCTTTTAATACAACTAGGCCATTCTTATTACTTGTCTTATCTAAAACTTTAGATTCATTTGATATTATATACTCTTTATTGTTGAATGTTGCTGTCATAAATGCAAATTCTTCTTTTACATTTATAAGTATCTTATCTGGATATTCTTTTTGTATATCGACATCTTTAATAATTTCTTCTTTTTTTAAGTTTTCTATACTCTTATTCGCATCATAGAAAAAAATATTATTTCCTATAGGATTATTTAATTTAGATAAGATTTCCTCATCGCTTAAAATTTTATTGCCTTCAATATATATTTGAGAAATTCTAAAATAATCATTCTTAAATATATTATAAATAATAACAATAAAACTAATTATTAATAAAAAAATCACGAACAAAGGTGTAAAAACTTTTTCTTTTCTTTTTTTCTTTACTTTTCTTCTTTTTCTTTTTTCCATAATTAACTTGCCATAAGTTTTCTGATTATATTATAAATCTCATCAGCTGCTTTAGGATTTTGTAAACTATTGGCCTTCTCTCCCATGTTTTTTAATTTATCCTTGTCATTGATTATCTCTTTTATATTATCATATAATTTTTGACCAGTTAAATCTTTTTCAAGAATCATCAGACTTGCACCATGTTCAAAATAGTTTCTTGCATTAAATTCTTGATGATTTTCTGTTGTATAAGCCTTTGGAATTAAAATAGAAGCCTTTTTTAAGGATGAAATTTCAGTCAAGCTCATAGCTCCAGAAGAGGCTATAACTAAATCACTTACAGCATAAAAAAGGTCAATACTATCTATATAAGAAAAAATTTTAAGAAATTCATTATTATATACTTCTTTTTTGAAATTTTCAAAATACATATTTCCTGTTTGATGAAGTAGGTAAAAATCACCCTTCATAAGTTGGCTCATTTCTTTTACTGCTTCATTTAATGCATATGAGCCGTTTGATCCACCAAACGAAAATACTACTGGTATATCCTTTTTTATACCAAGCTTATCTAAATCCTTTTTTGAAAAATCTTCATTAAAGTTTGTTCTTACAGGGTTTCCAGTAATATAAATATTATCTTTGTTTTTCAGGTGTTTTTTAGCCTCTTCGAATGATATACAAACCGCATCTACCCTAGAAGATAAAAACCTTGTTGTTATTCCAGGAAATGAGTTTGACTCATGAATCATAGTTTTTATATGTTTTCTAGATGCTTGATAAAGAATTGGAGCACAAACATATCCTCCAGTTCCTATGACAAGATCTGGTTTAAAATCATTGATTATTTTTTTAGCCTTAGAAAAACCCTTTAAATTTGTAATAAGAGATTTAAATAATCTCTTAGATATCTTTCTTGGAAGACCCATAGCTTCTATAGAATGGAATTTATAATCATACTTTTTTACAATTTTTTCTTCAGGTCCGCCCTTTATTCCAACATAAAGAATTTCAAGATCATCAATTTCCTTTTCTAATTTTTGGCATATTGCAATGGCTGGATAGATATGCCCTCCCGTTCCTCCGCCTGATACTATTATCTTCATCTTGGCTCTCTTTCTTTTACTAAATTCTTAAAGTCATTTCCTCTTTCTTCAAAACTTTTATACATATCCCAACTTGCTGATGCTGGAGATAATAAGACTATATCATTTTTCTTCATTATCATAAATGCTCTATCAACAGCATCTTTCATAGTATCTTCTATAAAATATTTTATACCATAGTCTTCGCTGACAGATTTTAAAATATTTTTAGTTTGACCAATTAAAATAATAGCTTTTATTTTTTTACTTGAACTTTCAAATAAGGGCCTGTAGTCTATATTTTTATCATAGCCTCCAGCTATTAAAATTACATTCTTATCAAAACTTTCTAAGGCTTTTATTGCAGAATCAACATTGGTTGCCTTTGAGTCATCAAAAAATTTAACATTATTAATTTCTGTAACAAATTCAAGTCTATGACTTATAGCCTTAAATGTTTTAATATATTTAACTATTTCATTTATATCAATTCCGTATAGATATAATGCCAAGACTGCTGCCATGGCATTTGATATATTATGATTACCTACAATTTTTAAATCATTCCTAGAAAATAATTTTATAGGTTCATCTATGTTTAAAACTATATCATCACCATCTAGATATATACCATTAGATATCTTCTCTTTTGTTGAAAATTCATAAATATTTGCATTGAAGTTTTCTTTATTTTTACTTAATATTTTATCATCATGATTTATAATAATATAATCTTTTTGATCTTGATTTCTAGCTATACTTAACTTATCTTTAATATAGTTTTCCTCACTTTTATGCCAGTCTATATGATCTGGTGTAATATTTAAAATGATTCCAATATGAGGTTTGTAAAACTTTGTATTATGTAGTTGAAAAGATGAAACTTCTTCTACAAAGACTGCTTCATTTTTATACATTTGCCATAGAATACCTTCACCAATATTTCCAACTGCTATAGCTCTTTTTCCTGACTCATTTAAGATATGGCTTATAAGTGAAGTTGTTGTTGTTTTGCCATTTGTTCCAGTTACTGCCAAAAATTCTTTATTATTAAAAATTCTATAAGATAATTCTATATCTGATATTATCTCATTATTTTTTTCAAGAACTTTTACTATCTCATCATCCGGTTTTATACCAGGGGATTTTACTACAAAATCAAATTTATCCTCTTTTTCTACATCAGAAATAGGGCTATAGTCATAGCCCTTTAATCTATCGTCTTCTTTTTTGAGTTTGTCAAAAGTATAAACTTTATATCCCTTACTTGCTAATGTTTTTACCGTTGAAATACCTGTTATTCCTAAACCATATACTAAAACTTTTTTCATATTGCTGCCAATAAAGTAATCAAAGATAAGATTACTGATACTATTGTAAAACCAGTAACTATTTTTGGTTCTTTGTATCCTTTCAATTCAAAATGATGGTGGATTGGTGTCATTAAAAAAATTCTCTTTTTATTTCTAAGCTTATATGAGCCTACTTGTAGGATTACTGAACCCGCTTCAGCTACATATATACCTCCTAATATCACTAAAAAAAGAGCCATTTCCATATTTAGTGCAAGTGCTACTACAGCCCCACCTATAGCCATAGAACCTGTATCACCCATAAATACTGATGCAGGATTTGAATTATAAAATAAAAATCCTAATAGTCCAGCTAACATAATACTTGCAAATAATTTATCTTCAACACTTGTTGCAAGAATTATAAACGAAATAAAAACAGGAATAGAAACTGATGAAGAAAGTCCATCAAGTCCATCTGTAAGATTTACTGCGTTAGATGTTCCTATCATTATAAACATCATAAGTGGTATACCAAATATTGAGATGTTAATTCTGGTATGAGTAAATGGTATCCAGAGTTTAGTTATGGTGTCATTTTGAAATATAAAACATAAAAGTGCGATTACAAACGATAATCCTACTTGCAATACAATTTTTTGTTTGGCAGTAAGTCCAAGTGACCTTTTTAAAACAAGCTTTCTAAAATCATCAACAAAACCTATTGCTCCAAAACCAAATGTTGCAAGAAGCAATATAAAAGTTTTCATAGAAAAAGGAACAAAAATTAATGTCATTACAAGCGTTGATATCAAAAATATAATACCACCCATTGTCGGTGTACCCGCTTTTTCATAGTGACTTTTTGGCCCTTCTTCTCTAATATTTTGCCCTATATGGCTATTTCTTAAGATTGGAATAATAATTCTTCCAAGTATAAGTGTTAGTATTAATGTTAGTAAAATTATTCTTAAAATATCTTTCATTTCTCCTACCTATCAATATCAAGATAAACAATATTGTTCTTGTTCTCATATACCATACCCAATTCTTCTATTGCATATCTTTGGATTTCTTTTAAATCAACTGTATCTTCTAGGTTTTTATTAAGCCTATCACGTGTAAGTTGATAAGATGTATATTGACTTTGTAAACTATTATACTCGTTTCTTGTATTATTCAATTTTATGTAATTTTTAATAGTAATAAAGCCCATTACTATAAAAGATAAAAATAATAAAGCTAAAATATTTGCTTTAAACTTTTTATCTTCTTTTTTAAACTTATTATACTTAAGCTTTAGATTATAATCAGTTTGATTTTGCAAACTTAGCTTTTTAATTCTTTTTCTATTTTGTTTTCTTTTTCTTAAAGCTTCCTGCATATCAAACCCTTTCAACTACTCTAAGCTTTGCACTATGAGACCTTCTATTCTCCTTAAGCTCAGACTTTTTAGGTAAAATTGGTTTTTTTGTAATTACTTTTACCTTCCTTTTGTGGTTACACACACAAACCGGGAAGTCTGGTGGACAAATACAGTCTTTGCTCATTTCTTTAAATTTATTTTTAACAATCCTATCTTCAAGCGAATGAAATGTAATAACACATAACCTTCCACCTTTTTTAAGGTTGTCTACTACGGTTTCTAAAGTATTTTCCAAAACTTCAAGTTCACGATTAACTTCGATTCTCAAAGCTTGGAATACTCTTTTTTCAGGATGAGCTTCGTTTGAGTTTACAGAATTCATAACAATATTTCGGAGTTGTAAAGTTGTATTAATTTCTTCGTTTTTTCTGTAATCTACAATGGCTTTGGCTATAGTTTTAGAATATCTTTCTTCGCCAAAATTTTGGAATATCTCCCAAAGCTCATCCAAAGAGTAATCATTGACAATATGCTTTGCTGTTAACTCATTATCTTTGTCCATTCTCATATCTAAAGGACCGTCTTTCATATAAGAAAAACCTCTATCTGCCTTGTCAATTTGATATGAACTTACGCCAATGTCCATCAAAGCGCCATCTAATTTATCTACGCCTGCTTCAAGGAGAACATTTTGTATATTTTCAAAGTTTCGGTTAAAATACAATACATTCGAGAAGTTATTTAAGTTCTCCTTAGCTGCTTTGATAGCTTCTTTATCCTGGTCTAGTCCAATTAAAAGTCCGTCTTCATTAAGTCTTTCTAAAATCTCTTTAGAATGACCTCCCTTACCTAAAGTTAGGTCAGCATAAATACCATCTTCTTTTATATTCAAGTTTTCAATTGATTCATTTAACAAAACTGATATGTGTGAAAATTTCATACTACTGATCCATTATCTCTGATAAGTTTCCTTCTACATCTTCTATATATTGGTTCCAATTATCCAAATCCCATATTTCTATGTTGGTATTGTTACCAATTATCATAGCTTCGTCTTTTAATTTGGCATATTCGCGTAATTGCTTATTTATTAGAACACGTCCTTGTTTGTCTAAATAAGCTTTGATAGTGGAAGAAAAAAACAATCTTTTCATTGCCCTGTTGTTTTTGTTTTGGTAGGATAGTTCTTCATACTTTTTTGCACGATTTTGAAACTCTTCTATAGTATAAATAACTAAAGAGTTTTCAGGGCCCTTTGTAATATAAAATTCATCTCCCAAGTCATCTCTAAAGTCACTTGGCATCATTATTCTATTTTTAGAATCTACTTTATGAATGAATTCTCCTAAAAACATGACCCACCTTCTACCACATATTTCCACTTCACTTATATCTTATAACAAAGCCTACAAATTGTAAAGACTTAAAAAAATATTTTTAAGAATAAATTTCAACTTTTAACTATAAATTCAAACTAATTAATGTTTGGTGGTAGAAAAACCCAAAAATAAAAATAAAAGGGCTATTGCAAAATTATGAATTTCTATCATTGTGCAACAGCCCCAGTATGAATATAAAATTGTAAGCTAAGTATCGAATATCCTTAAAAATCTAGCATCTATTCTTCTTTATGAATTGTCCCATGTTCAAATGTTTATATCTTACAAACAAATATATGCCTAAAATAAGGTAAATTACACTTGTAAATTGTGCCATTCTTATAGGCCCTATCATTAAAGAATCTGTCCTTAAAGCTTCTACAAAAAATCTAAGTACTCCATATGCCATAAAATATATAGCAGTTTGCTTTCCCTTGGCAGGTTCTTTTTTCCTATAATTTATCAAAAATAAGAATATAAGAAAATCTCCAATAGATTCATAGAGAAAAGTAGGATGAACCCTTACCCCATCAACAAGGATTGCCCAAGGAAGATTTGTTGCACTACCATGAGCTTCACCATTTACAAAATTACCCCACCTTCCTATAGCTTGCCCTAAAGCAAGTGATGGTACCATAACATCTGTTATATCAATAAGTGGAATTTCTTTTTTCTTACTATAAAAATATAAGGCAATTATCGCAAATAAAATTCCTCCATGAATAGCAAGACCTCCTGCCCTAAAGTTTAAAATTTCTATAGGATTATTTTTATATAAATCCCATTCAAATACAACATACCAAAGCCTAGCCCCAACTATTGCAAAAGGTAAGGTTACAAATAAAATATCATAAATGAAATCCTCACTAAATCCCCTTCTTGAAAACTCTTTTTGAGCAAATTTTGCACCTATTAAAATTCCTGTAATAATAATAATTGCATACCAATATACATCTATACCAAATATAGAGAAAGCAACCCTATCAATTTTAAAATCTAACATATTAATCAATTCCTAAATCTTCAGGTACTTTCCAATTTGTATAAACCTCTTGAACATCATCGTTATCTTCAAGATTTTCTATCAATTTAGCTATTTGTTTTAAGTTTGATTCTTGAGCTTCAATTAGATTGTCTGCTATATAAGATAAGTCAGCTTTTGATAACTTATATCCAGCTTCTTTAAATTTATCTACCACTGGTTGAAATTCATCAACGCTAGTTGTTATTTGATATACATCTTCATCCTCTTCTACATCTTCTGCACCAAACTCAATTGCCTCAAGCATAAGCTCATCAAAGTCTATAGAATCATCCTTATCAATTTCTATAATACCCTTTCTATTAAACATAAACATTACTGAGCCATCTGTTCCAAGGTTTCCTCCAAACTTATCAAATAAATGTCTTATATCTGGAGCAGTCCTATTTTTATTATCTGTAAGACAATCAACTATTACAGCTACCCCATCTTTAGCATAACCTTCATATATGACTCTTTCAAAATTTGCTCCATCTGTTGAACCACTTGCTTTTTTAATAGCTCTTTCAATATTATCGTTAGGCATATTTTCTGCCTTAGCCTTATCAATAGCAGCTTTTAGTGCAGGATTATATTCAGGGTTATCTCCACCTTCTCTTACTGCAACTGAGATAATCCTATTTAATTTGGTAAATATCTTACCACGTCTTGCATCTTCGCTACCTTTTTTGTTTTTTATTTTGCTCCATTTATTATGTCCTGACATATATCCTCCTAATTCTTAAATAACATAACAATTTCTCTTTCTTCTATTTTTATGTTAGCACTTGTCATGTCTATTAATTCATTTTTAAAATCTTCAAATTTATCATATTTTATATAAAGTCTTATTGATACATCTTGAAGATAATCCTTATCTATAATAATATAATTTCCTTCATTTAGGAAATTTTCTATTATTCCAAGTAAAGTATAATTAAAAGTAATTTTACTGTCTATATATCTTCTTCTATAAGTAATATTTCCTTCTATACAATCTGCTACACCCTTAGTATAGGCACGTACAAGCCCTCCCTTGCCAAGTTTTTTACCTCCAAAATATCTGCTTACAACACATACCACATTATAAACTTTTTCTTTCTCAAGAACTGATAACATAGGAAGTCCAGCTGATCCTTGTGGCTCACCATCATCAGAATACCTTTTAATTTCAGGCTTTTCATTTATGATATAGGCATGACAATTATGACTTGCATCCTTGTAATTTTTCTTTATTTTTTCAATAAAGTCTAAAGCCTCAGCTTCTGTCTCTACATATTTAATATTAGTAATAAAGGTGGACTTTTCTATCTCAAATTCATCAATGATTTCCCCTTTTATAGTTTTGTAATCTTCACTAATTTTTTTTGATATATCTCTCATACTTATTATAATCTTTCTTTGAAATATTTAGCTTGAGAACAATCCCATCGTTATTATAATCCTTATTGTCTACATCATAATTTGACATTATATAATCTAAAATTTTCCCATCCTTATATGAAATTTCCATAATAACTTTTATATATTCTTCTTTAATTAAATCAACTATTTTTTCCTTAAGTCTAACTATATCATTTTTATCTCTTGCTGACATATAGATTTTCTCAGCCTTTGCTCTATTAATTAATATATTCATTTTGTCATCTACAATATCAAGCTTATTAAATACATAAAGAATTTTCTTTTCTCCTACATCTATATCATCTATAGCCTTATCTATTGTTTTTAGCTGAGTTTCAATATCATATGATGAATCAATAATAACCAAAAGCATATCAGCAAATTTTATCTCTTCTAGAGTTGTTAGAAATGAATCATTAAGTTCCTTGGAAAGATTATCAATAAAACCTACTGTATCTGTTAGTGTTACTTTTGTATTTGAAAAATCAAGTCTTCTTGTTGATGTATCAAGAGTAGCAAATAATAAATCATCAGAATAAACATATTTCTCTTTCCCATATAATTTTAGCATTTGGTTAAGAATTGTTGATTTTCCTGCATTTGTATATCCTAATAAAGATATATTTAAAATATCTTCTCGACTCTTTCTGTTGACCACTTTTGTCTTCTCTAGATTCTTTAATTTCTCTTCAATTGATCTTATATCTCTTATTATAGCCCTCTTATCTGTTTCAAGCATGGTTTCACCTGGTCCCCTTGTACCAATTCCACCAGACTGACGAGATAGATAAGAAAACCACTTGTTAATTCTCGGAAGTTGATATTTTAACTGAGCAAGTTTTATCTTTAACTTACTTTCTTTTGTATTAGCTCTTTGGGCAAATATATCAAGAATTAAAGTAGTCCAATCTACCACATGAAGCTTCATCTTCTCTTCTAGATTTCTAAGCTGACTTGCTGAAAGTTCTACATCAAATACAACAGTTTTTACATCAAGCTTTTTTGCTATATCTTCTATCTCTTCGACCTTACCACTTCCTATGTAATAGGATGGATTCACTTTATTTATAACTTGGCTAATCTTTGCAACAGACTTAGCACCTGCTGTATTTATTAAAGATTCAAGTTCAAAACTCTTATTTGGATTCTCTTTTTCATTGTAAACATTAACTTGTATAACTTCTTGCATAAATTTCCTTTCTTTAATAAATTATACATTTTTTTGGCTTATTTTAAAGATAGACAAAATTCTATTATCAAAATATGTAATTTTATAGATTAAATACTTAAAAGATGATAAAATAATAGTGTAATTCTATTATTTTTAAAGATAAGACTTTAAACAAGGAGGTCAAAATGAATAAAAAAGTCTCCCCTATAGTTTTAAAAGTTTTACTTATTACAATACTGGTTTTAATCGGTCTAGGAACAGTGTTTTCTGGACTGATAGGTGGTGGAATTCTACAAGTTATGAAAAAAACCCCAGATATAGATCCAGAAAATATAAAATATGAAATGAGTGAAAATTCTACTATAGTTGATAAAGACGGAAATGAGATAGACTCTATTAGAACTAGTGAAAATAGAGAGATAGTTGATTTTAAACAAATGCCTGAACATTTAAAACATGCCTTTATAGCTGTTGAAGATGAGAGATTTTTAAAACATAATGGTATAGATCCAATCTCTATTATAGGTTCAGCTATCCAAAATTTTAAAAGTGGTTCTATTGTAAGAGGTGGTTCAACCTTAACTCAACAGTTGGCAAGAAATACATACCTTTCCAACGATCAAACATATGAAAGAAAGATTAAAGAAATTTATTTAGCCTTAAAAATTGAACAATATTTGAGTAAAGATGAAATTCTTGAAGCATATATGAACAGAGTTTTTCTTGGGCAAAATTCTTTTGGTGTTCAAGCCGCTAGCAAAACTTATTTTTCAAAAGACGTATCAGAGCTTACAATTGCAGAAGCAGCTGCAATTGCAGGTATAGTTCAATCTCCAACAGAATACGCATTATTTAAGGCTGTTCCGACAAGCGAAGTTACAGATGAAAGAGTTTTTGGAGAATTTTCTATAGATGGACAAAAATATTCAGCAGTATATAACGAAAAGCCTTTTGAAAGACAAAAGTATGTACTTTCAAAAATGCTTGAAGAGGGCTATATATCAGATAGTGAATACAAAGAAGCCTTATCAGAAGATGTAGCAAGTAATATTAAACCACCTGAAGATAAGTCTCCACTTATGGCCTCATACTTTAATACTCTTTTAGAAAAACAAGTTGTTAAAAAGCTTCAAGAAACCCTAAACATTGGAGAAAGACAAGCCTGGGATAAACTCTACTATGGCGGGCTTAAAATTACTACTACTGTAGATAATGATATGCAAAGTAAACTTGAAGATGTTTATGAAAATTTTTCAGAAAGCATTCTAGGTAATACACAAGGATGGGGTTCAGCTCCTTTACTTGACTTAAGATATGATAATTGGGGAAATATAGTTAAAAACGATGGAACTTTAATATATTATGCTAAAAGTAATGTTATGAATGATAATAATGACTTTACTATTTCAAGTGATGAAGCTTACTATGATGAAAATTCTAATTTGATTATAAATTCAAATAAAATTAGCCTTAATAATACAAACCTTGTATTTAAAGATTATTACAGTTTGGATGATAAAAACTCCAACTTAAGAACTCATAAAACAGGATTTGTTAAATTTCCATCCAACGAAAACATAAGAGAAAATCAAGATGGATCTATTCTTATATCAGCCTCCTACCTTAAAAATCATAATGATTTTGTATGGCAAAATGAATCTGGATCATTTTCTTTTAATAAAGAGTATTATGATACAGACCTAGAAGGTGTTATACAACCTCAATCATCCACAGTGGTAATTGATCAAAAAAATGGAGAAGTTAAGGCTATTATGGGAGGTCGTGATCAAAAGGGACAAAAAATATTAAATAGAGCAATAGATCAGCCTAGACAACCTGGCTCATCAGTAAAGCCTTTAGCAACCTATACAGCTGCTCTAGATCATGGATATAACCTGGCTACAGGTATAGATGATGTTCCATTTATGAAGAATGAAAATGGAGAAATATGGCCTGAGAATGTTTATAGGTCTTATAAAGGGATTGTAAGTCTAAGGGATTCCTTGGTTTATTCTGTAAATACAAATGCTGTAAGAACTCTAAAAGATATAGGCATTGATACTTCAAAGAAATATTTGAAAAATTTTGGTCTTATAAAAGAAAATGGTGATGATAATTTCGTTACAAAAGAAGAAGATTCACAAAAAAATGATGAAAACCTTGCAGCTATGGGACTTGGAGCTATGACAAAAGGTCAATCAGTTCTTGATATGACAGCAGCCTATGCTGCCCTTGCTAATAATGGTGAGTATATAGAACCTCTAACCTTCTCAAAAATTGAAGATAATCAAGGAAATATAATATTTGATGAAAAAGATAAGAAGAAAAATAAGGTTACAAGTCCTGAAACAGCCTATCAAATGACATCTGCTCTAATGTCTGCTGGAAAAAACTATGGAACAATTAACTTATATGGAACAGATTATGCAACAAAGACAGGAACTAGTGATAATAATATAGACTTTTGGTGTATAGGATACACACCTTATTACACAGTTGGAGTGTGGATGGGATCTGATAATCAAAACATATCTCTTAACTCTTATTCTACTGATAGGACTGCTTTAATGTGGGGAGTTATAAATAATAGGATACTCCATGACTATAAACAAGCTTCATTTGAAGAGCCTAGTGGAATTATACACGCTAAGGTTGACACTATAAGTGGTAAACTTCCTACCCAAGCATCTTACGCAGATCCAAGAAATACCGTAAAAGATGAAATCTTCTCTAAAGATAATTTACCAACAGAACAAGATGATGTCCACGTTTGGATCTTAGTTGATACAAGAAATAATCTACTTGCATCAAATAAAACTCCTAAAAACTTACAAGCAAATAGGGCCTTTATAGATAGGAAGGGAAGCTATGATCCAAGCAAGTGGAATGGAATTTTACCTGAAGACTGGAAATATTCTATACCTCAAAAGTACTCGGATCTTGGTTATGTTGAACCTAAGCCTAAAGACGATAATAAATCTAATAATGGAAAAAAACAAGACGATAAAAATCAAAATAATCTAGAAAATAAAGATGGTCAAAATCAAGATGAAAAGCAACAAAATAAACAAAATCTTGAAGGAGAAAATCAAAAAAATAATAATTAAAAAATGCTGTTGTAGGAACTTCCTACAGCAGCATTTTTATCCTATTGTTTCAAGAAACAAATCTTTTTTGTTGTCATTATCTATAATAACAATTCTTTTTTCAAGCTTTAACTTGTTTAGCTTATCTAAAATTTTGCTTCTTTCAGTCCTATCAAAATTAAGTAGCCAAGAAATATATTCTTTATTAAGCTTCTCAGTCCTATCAAGAGATGGATCATCCTCATCATTTTTCTCAGTAAGAGATCTTTTTACTGATCTTTTCAAGTTTGATACAGGTGGAAAATCTAAATAAATTATAGTATCACTTGCATCTAGTCTTATATCTAAAGTTTTTGGATAATAACCATCAAATATAAAAGAATCCTCATTTCTTATAATATTTTCTTGTATTTTTAGAAACTCATCTTCAGATATGTGTTCCTTTTCATTTTTCCACCAAATCTTATTAAGGTAGTATACCTTAATACCAAGCTTTTCGCCTAGTTTTTTGGCTAAAGTGGATTTTCCGGATCCTCCGGAACCAATTATAGTAATTTTCTCCATAATTCCTCCATAACAAAGAAACTATACTCATAGCTTTTAAAATTTCAAGACTATAAGGCTATATCTATATCATACTTAGTTTGATCAGGATAGTAATCTTCTAATTTAAAATCATCAATAGAAAAATCTTTAAATTCCTTAATATCCTCATTTATTAAAAGCTTAGGATTATTCCTAGAATCCGGTTTAATATTAATAATCTTTTTAATACTTGGTATATGTTTCTTGTATATATGATAATTTTGAATAAAATGAACAAAATCCCCTGCTTTATATCCAGTAACCTGAGAAATCATTCTTAAAAGAACATAGTATTGAAATGCATTAATTCCGCCGGGAGCCGCAGCCGCAAGAAAATCCCCACTTCTTTGAATTAATGTTAAATTCAAATAACCTCCAGTAACAGTCCACATAGTTAAAAATGCACATGGAATAAGGGTCATTTCACTCATATCATCTACATCTATTAAATTAATAATAAGTCTTCTATTAAGAGGATTGTTTTTAAGCTCACTTATAAGTCTATCAATTTGATTTGTAATTTTCCCTGTTTCAGGAGACTTAAATTCTTTATTTATTTGATATCCATAAGCCTTACCTAAGTTTCCTTTTTCATTTTTCCAAGAATCCCAATAATTTACCTTGTACTTGTCTTTAAGTAAATCCACATCATTAGATCTATCTTGGTAAATCCATAATATTTCCTTAATAGCTGATTTCCAAGCAATCTTCCTAAGACTTGTTAAAGGCACTTCTCCTTTCTCATATCTTACAAATTGTTGAGGAAGATAGAGAGTATAAGCATTCTCTCCATTTTCCCAAACTGGCCTTACATCCTCATTAAGAGATTCTTCATCATAACCATTATTTAATATATCTTTTGCTATTTTTATATATTTGTCGTTTACATTCATAAAATCACTATACTCCTAAAAATCATTTTAAAAAAATCGGCCTAAGCCGATTTTAATTTCTTAAAAGTTATTTATTTTTACCAGTTATTGCATTATAAATGAAAATTAGTACAACTGAACCAATAACTCCAGCTATAATGTCACCAATAAGTCCAGTACTAGCAATATTTAGAAGACTGAATATCCATCCTCCTATTACTCCACCTATTAGACCTACTATAATATTTGCTAAAGCTCCCATTTGAGCATCAGTTTTCATTATCATACTAGCGATCCATCCGCATAAAGCACCTATAATTAATGAACCTATCATAATTCTTCTCCTTTAATTAATACTATACCTTAAAAAGCAAAGCTAATTAAGTGTTTCTTTTTGTCTTATTATATATATACCCACTTTTTTGCAATATACATAATAAAAACGCAAATATTTCATATAGTAAAATAAAATATACTAGGGTATAAAAATAATAGAGGTGAATTAGATGAATAATATTAAAATATTAATAATAGAAGATGAAGCTGGAATTTCAAAGATTATAAAGTCATATCTAGAAAAGGAAGATTACGAAGTTTACCAAGCATATGATGGTGAAGAAGGCTTAAAAATTTTTCAACAGAATGAAATAGACTTAGTCTTACTCGACTTAATGATTCCAAAAATATCAGGAGAAGAAGTAATCAAAGAAATTAGAAATAAGTCTGAAATACCTGTAATAATGGTTACAGCAAAGGTAAATGAAGATGATATAGTAAATGGTCTAAAACTTGGAGCTGATGACTATATGACTAAGCCATTTTCTCCTAAAGAATTAATTCAAAGGATAAAAACAGTGCTTAGAAGAATTGAAAAATACAATATACCAAGAGCTGATATTATAAAAACTACAGATGGAAGACTTGAAATGGATCTTGAATACAACAGATTTTTTAAAGATGGAAAAGAAATTTTTTTAACCAAGAATGAATTCCAAATTATTAAGACACTTTTTTCAAATCCAAATAAGATATTTACTAGAGAAGAAATAATTGAATTAACTTTTGGTTATGATTATGATGCCTATGATAGGGCAATTGATACCCACATTAAAAATATTAGACAAAAAATTGAAGATAACCCTAAAAAACCTACCTATATTAAGACAATCTATGGAATGGGATATAAGTCAGGTGGGATAGATGACATCCTTAAAAAATAAAATAATTAAAAACTTTGTTGCGGGAATTCTTGCCTGTATTCTTGTTTTTTCTATAGCTATATCTTATCTTTTAGGAATCTATACTAAAAATTTCCTTGATACAACAGAGTTTAGGAGACCATCTGAGATAAAAAAAGAATTTGAACATTTATTAAAAAGTGAAGATCCAAATAACTTTAAAGAAAGACTAGATTGGTTTTCTAAGAATTTAAATGTAGATATAGAAATCTTAAATAAGGATAATGAAACTGTTATGATTTTTAAGGGCAGAAAATCTGATCATAAGTCAGGAAAAACTCAATCCTATGAACTTTATTCGCCTAATCTTAATGACTATATGGCACAGCTTATAGTGACATATGATTCAGGAGAAATGGCTGCAAATGAACTTTTAAGTAATTTTAAAAATTCATTACTCATAGCTATTGTAATTTCTGTTTCTATAGGAATTTTAATAGCTTTAATCTTATCTGATAACATTACAAATCCTATTAAACAAATCTCTGATGCAACTATAAAGATTAAAGATGGGGATTATAATATAAAACTTAAAGATAGTCAGATAATAGAACTTGAAAACTTACAAAATAATATAAAATATCTCTCAAGCAATTTGAAAAATCAAAAAGAATTAAGAAAACAATACGCCCAAGATATATCCCATGAACTTAGAACTCCTATTACAAATTTACAATTATATATAGAAGCCATAAAAGATGGAGTTATTGAAGTTGATGATGATACACTTAAGTCAATTCTTGATGAAATATTTAGGCTTGAAGGTTTGGTAGTAAATTTAAATAAGTCTTTCGATGATAATACTGAGTATGTAAAAATCAGAAAGAAAGAATTTAATCTTTCAACACATCTAAAGTCAATCCTTGATACTATAAAACCAAGGTTTAATAAAGAAAACATTGCTTTGGTTGAAGATATAAAGGACAATGTAGTAATCTTTTCTGATAAGGATAAAATAACACAAGTAATACAAAATATTATCTCAAATGCTATCAAGGCTATAGATAAAGATGGACTTATAAAAATATCTTTAACTGATGATAAAACAAATATTTATATAGATATAAAAGATAATGGAGTAGGAATAAGTGAAGATAGAAAAGAAGTCATTTTCGAAAGATTTTATAGGATTGATGATGCAAGAAATACCAAACTAAATGGACATGGACTAGGCCTATCAATAAGTAAAAACTTTGTAGAAAGTCTCGGTGGTAAAATTAAACTCAAGTCAAAGCTTGGTAAAGGCACTACTTTTTCAATAATTTTACCTAAATAATTTGGGAAATATTACAATATTTGTTATATTATTTATAGGTGAACTATGAAAAGAAAAAAAAATTTATCATCATCAAGACATAAAAACAAAAGAACAAGAAAAAAAGATATAAGAATAAGCTCAACTAAAAAAAGAGATAAAATAAGAAGGAAAAAAAAGAAAAAAACCTATATGAGAAGGAGGTTAGTCCTTCTTCTTATTTTATTTTTAATAATTTTCCTTATATTTAGGTTTGTATATGGATTCTTTAACCAATATAAAAATTTTGATTACCCTGAATTTAGAAATCAGTTTCTAGAATCAATTACACAAAATGTATTTGTTGCAAATACAGATGGTAGATCCCTAACAAGTTCTGAGAAAGAGAAAGATTTTAAAAAGCTTTATGAAACTATAGTTAGAAATCATGTTATAGATAATGATAGTGAGGAAGCTTTTAAAGAGTTCTCGGACTCCTATGATTCCAATTTCAATAAAGTAAAGGAGTCAAAAACTGACCAAGAATTTTATGATATAATAGATTCTTATTTAAGCATACTTTCCGATAATAGGACAAAAATCCTAGATAAAAAATCATATGATATGCTTTTTGACTATTATAAGGAAGATAAAAACTCTCCAAGAGCTAAAATTTTAGGAAATAGTCAAGTTGTAAATAGGTATAAGAGACTCATAGGAAAAAAATCAAATCTTCCTAAAATTAATATTAATGAAAACGGGTCTATACTTGAAATAACAATTCCTGCCTTTAATAGTATGAATTTAGAAGAAGATATGAATAAGATAAAAGATATCCTAAAAAAGAATACAAATATAAAAAATGTTTACTTAGATTTTTCGGATAATGAGTCCACAGATGATAAGTACGCCTTTAGACTACTTTCTCTTTTAATTCATGATGATTATCAAAAGGAAAAACTTGTCTTTTATAGAGGAAATCTTCTTAAGGAAAACCTAAGTTTTATGAAGGAAAATAAAGATAATTTAAATATATCATCATCTTTTATGGAAAACCCCTCCAGTAAGTATCCTGAAAAACTTGATTATATAAACAAAGACTATTATATGTATTACGACACTATTAATATAGATATTAAAAAAGATAGGGATCTTGAAAATAAAAATATTTTTATTCTTGTAAATGAAAATACTAAAAACTCCCCTATTACCCTAACACATCTTCTAAAAGAAACATCCAAGGCATATGTTGTTAAAAATGCCTTAGATAGTGAAACTAGTAAAAATGATAGAATTAATTATCTACGAAGTGATTTTTTTAATCTTGATTATTCAGGACTTGTAATTTCAATAGATGATTCATATGAACTTGATGAAAATGATAAGTATCTAAAATATGATCAAAAAATAAATACAGACAATCCAAAAACTTACGTACTTGAAAATATAAAATAAAACAAAGAAAAATCCTGAAATATTCAGGATTTTTTCAATCTTAAATTAATATTTAATCATATATTCTTCGCCAAGTCTTGCGACATAAATCTCTATACCAAGACCAATTATTAGAAATAAGATTATTAATGCCGTTGCAAATGATGCTTTATTTATAGTGCTTTCAGTACCATTTTTAACATCTTTTATAGCCTTATCAGCTTCTTTATTAGTTTGATTCAAAGCTTCTTTAGCATTTGTAATTTGTTTACTTGCTTCTTTAGAAGCTGTTTCTAAACCATTGAAAATATTATCTACTGCTTCTTGAGATTTTTGTGCTGTTAGGTTGGAATTTTTATAAACTTCTTCTTGAATAGTTTCCTTATTAATAGAATTTGTAATATCTGTTGCTCTCTTTTCAAGTGAATCAGAAAGATCTTTTAAAATTTTATCTTTATTTTCTGGATTTGTTAAAAGTTCCTTTCCAGCGTTTGATATTTCAGCTTTTACTTCATTTAAATTCTTTGTTATAAATTCTGGTTGTAGTTCAGCTATATCTGTTTTAGAAAAAGTATTCTTGATATTTTCTTCAAGCTCTTTTGTATCGACACCAGATATAGAATCAGCAACACTTGATAGGACATTTCCTCTTGCATCTCCTGCTGTACTTATAACAGAATCAGCCACTGTTTGAACCGGTTGTTCTGCAAGACCTAAAGCTTGTACTATTATTGTTGTTATTAGTGAAAATAGAAGAATAATTGAGAGAGCCCAACTCATAAATCCATGTAGTAACGGTTGTCCTTTAGAAAAAGCACCTGTTATAAAACCTGAAACTATAAACGAAATTAAAAGTATTATCACAGTTGCAATTGCAACTCCTATTTCAGTTGATGATAGTGAATTTTGGTTATTTGGAGAAAAAATCCCAAGTCCCAACGCCCAAACTAATAAACTTAAGACTATAAATACAGCTGAAAATGATATTGCACCTGCAATTATTGCACTCCAAGAGATTTTATTGTCTTTTAAACGATTATTTGTAGCTCTTACCCTTCTGCTTTCTCTTGAATCAGAAGATTTTCTTTGACTATTTTTGTCGTCACGTCTTTCAGTCATTATATTCTCCTTTTTACTTATAATAGCCTATTATTATTTATTATACCTTTACATTTTATAAGCAAAAGCAAATATTATATATTCCAAAATATATTTCCAAAATGCTTATATATAATTCTTGAATTTATTAAAGAAAATAATCTCCAAAAAATTAACTATATTAAACTATGAAACTTAAGAATATATTGGTATTATAAATCTTACAAAAATTTAATAAAAGTAGCTCAACGAAGTCATATAATTTCTTTTTCCATCATATATCCCTTTATTTTCTATCTTTTTTAATATTTTTTATAAACAAATACATTAATATATTAATTTTTATTTCTATTTATATATTGATCTTGAACTAATTCAATTTCTCTTATCATATCTCTTCCATTGAGCATCTTCTTGATATTTTTAACATCTAAGATTAATACATTTCTAAATATAAGCTCGTTTTTAGATTCATCTTTTAAAAAAGAAGAATTTATGACAAGGACTGGTCTTATATCATCATCCCTTATATTTTTAATATCGTCAGCAAGCTTATTAGCAAATCCTTTGTCAATATCTCTTTGTCTTTTGTAATTTCTAATCTCTATTGCATATTTTTTATTTTTCTTTTTTGCAAATAAGTCAAATTTATTGCTTCTTTCATAATCTTCTTGATATGGTTCAACCCAATAAGAAGAGTTTCTAAGAGCCTTCGAAATTAGTTTTTCATTAGTTAAATCCTCATTAATTTCTCTAAGAGCCCTTAAAAGATTTTTAGGCTTTATTTTAAAAATTGCAGTAGTTTGAATTTCATCTTTTCCTATTATCTTTTCATCAAATCCTATCATAAGATCATTTACTATAGTAAATGACCCATGGGCTATAGCATTTCTTATATGCCTTAGCATAGATTCAGTCTTGGTCTCATTATCCGATTGGGTTAAAATAATCTTTTGGGTATTGATACAAATTCTTTTCCTATATTCATTTGCTAAATCCTCATCTATTTTATCAGTAAAAAGACAATCCTCATCCCTAAGTTCCATATAATTCATTATTTCTATAAAAGTATAAAGATCATATTCCATATTAGAAACTAGTTCGTTAGATTTTGATTGAATAGATGATATATCTGGCACGTACCACAAAAGATATGCTATTGCATTTACCATGTCATCTGTCATTTTGAGAGGTATTTCCTTATGTATCAATGAATATTCTACAGGTTTTCTACACTTGTCTTTTTCAAATTTATCAGTTAATTCCATATCTCATCCTTTTTTTATTTAAACTACTTCTCTTTTTCTATTTTTACCCAAAATTTCAAAAGTAAAGCTTGCTTTATTAAGATATAAATAAAAGTTAATTAATAAATAATGTTTAGAATTCCTGAATATGGTTATATTTATAATATCACTAGTTAGAGATAATTTTTGAAATAAAAAGGAGAATAAACAATGAAACTTGCAATAATATACTATTCACAAACAGGACACAACTTTCAAATGGCTAAATGGGCTAAAGAGGAAGCTGAAAAAAATGGAGCAGAAGTAAGACTTCTAAAAGTTAAAGAAACTTTAGATGAAAGTTTAGCTGAAAATAATCCAGCTTGGAAAAAATACCTTGATGAATCAAAATATATAGAGGAAGCTACATCAGATGATTTAATATGGGCTGATGCAATTTTGTTTTCAACACCAACTAGATTTGGAAATGTAGCAAGTCAACTTAAAGCATTTATAGATGCACAAGGTGGTATTTGGGCTCAAGGTAAACTTATAAATAAGGTGGTTTCTGCTATGTCATCAGCACAAAATAACAATGGTGGTCAAGAAGGAACCATCAAAGCAATCTATACAACAGCAGCTCACTGGGGTGCAATAATTCTTCCTATTGGATATACTGCAGATGAAGTTTATACACAAGGTGGAAATCCATATGGAGCAAGTGGTACAGCTACAAATGATGGTTTTGCAAACGACCTTGAAGGTGCAGTAAGAGTACAAGCCAAAAGAGTTGTTGATGTAACAAGTAAACTAGTTGACTAATAAAAACGCAAGATAAAGCTTGAAGATTAAGTGATAATTGTATTTTGTAATTATCGGGTCTGTAAATAGTTTTGTGTATCAACCTAAATCCTGATCAATGGGTAAGGGTTGATACAATTTTTTATGTATCAATATCTGTCCATTCCTATAGGGATGGAGCTTATCTTAATTTTATACGAACTTAATAAACTGTCA
>NZ_JAXDSU010000096.1:0-10044 GCF_034090325.1 Anaerococcus porci | reverse complement strand
TGCATAGTGTCTGTTTGGTGTTTCATATTCTACTACAGATGTGTTGATTGTGATTCCTCTTTCTCTCTCTTCTGGAGCTTTATCGATTTTATCATAATCAATTGATTCACCTGTTCCGTATTTTTTATTTAATACTAATGTAATTGCTGCTGTTGTTGTTGTTTTACCATGGTCAACGTGTCCTATTGTACCAATATTAATATGTGGTTTACTTCTTTCAAATGTTTCTTTACTCATTTCATCCTCCTAAATATTATAATTTTACTATACCATAAATTTAATAATTTTACTAGAATTAAGAACATTATACCGTTTTTTATTGAATAAATAAAAAATTTGCAATTTTTTAAAACAGGTAGTATACTTAATTAAGTGCCACTTTAGCTCAGTAGGTAGAGCGCATCCATGGTAAGGATGAGGTCCTCAGTTCGATTCTGGGAAGTGGCTCCATTTTATGCCCATTTTTACGGAATTTCAACGTTTGTATTGATAAAAATGCTAAGAAATTTGGAGAAATCCGACTGGTTTGGTAACACGTTGGTAACTGGTTGGTAACACAATAAAAAAATAACTAATGGTACAATATAGAGAATCAAGAAGAAAGTGATCTGCTTTCTTCTTTTTTTATTCTTTGTTAAATAGTGTTGGTAGATAAAATAAACACAATTATTTCCAAGGAAGTAAGAAAGTAGAACATACTACTTCTTGGTTTTTAATTTCTTAAAACTAGATTCCTACTTACAAAAACTCTAGTCCTAAAATTAACAAATGATCTAAAATAAATAGGCTTAATAGCTTAATAAAATTGTTAATCCCTTCAATAGAATCATTAGGATATTTATAAATAAAAGAATTCTCAATAAAATCTAAATACTCAAAATAAATATTAATAGACACATGCATCTTAAGATAAATCTTATCATTAAAATACATTAAATGTCTCTTAACACCCTTAATAAATTCATGATGAATATCACCCAAAAAAGATATATTATCCACTTTAATATTTAGTAAATTTGTAATAAAATAATCAATAGACATATTTAGTCTCCTTTTTAAGTTGTGGTTAATTAATTGTAAGGTAAATAATTAAATATGCCTTTTTTTCACTAAAAAATCAAGCGAAATCTTCTGTAAATTACAGACTACATTCCGCTCAAAATAGATTATTAGATTCAATATTTACAGAATTGAGTTCAGATATTGAACCACTTTTTTAAACTTAGAAAAAATAATTATAAAAATCTCCCGTTTTCTAAAAGTTTTTCATCATCTAGATACAGCGTCGGATTAAGAATTATCCCATCAAGGTGGCAACTTGCTTGGTTTTTCCCGCCAAATGATGTATTTGTACCAAAAGCTATATGAACAGTTCCATATATTTTTTCGTCTTCAAGAATCACTCCAGTAAGTCTTGCGGCAGAATTTGTTCCAATTCCAAGTTCTGCTATAGTGTGATTTTCTTCACTTACAAAGAGAATTGAAAGCTTATTGTCATCATCACCCTCTAATTTGACTATCTTGCCATTTTCTATTTCAACAAGCAATGGTTTTTTCAAAAGGCCTATTCCAACCATTGAACCATCAATTAACATTTTTCCATTTACACCAGTCTCAATAGGCGCTATATACGCTTCTCCAGAAGGCAAATTTCCGCCTTCGCCTTTATTTTTATATACGCCAGGGGAAGAAACACCAGACCTTCCGTCTAGGTTTAAATTTAAAGTATAGCCATCTTTTTCTATTCTTGCATATTTTGCCTTTGTAAGTTTTTCTGTAATTACCTCAGTTAACTTGATAACTTCATCATAATTGGCATTTATTGCACCGTTTTCGAACATATCTTCAGTAATTCCAGGCATGCTTGCAACTCTTGTACCTGATTTTAATGCATTTACTTTTGCATTTGTATGCGTCATTGAAACTGTAGTAGCTGCAATAACGACATCTACCGATTTCATTAGTTCTTCAACTTCTAAAGGTAATTGTTCCCCACTTACTCTTCTTGGTTTCATAACAAATAGATAAGATTCTTTCGCTATGTTTTTTGCTTCTTCATACAATTTATTTGCTATATTAATTTTGTTGTCATCAGTGAGTATTAAAACTTTTTCTTGTTCTTTTATACCCATTGCGTCAATTAAAACCTTTTTGTAACTGTTCAAAAAATCACCTCATTTCACTTATTATTTTGCCAATCAAGTTATTACCCAATACAACACTTTTTCCTGTTTTCTCAACAAAAAACTCTCTCATTTCCTTTGAATAACCCATACAATCCATAAAAACAACATCTGGATTTATTTTTTCAATATATTCTACTGCGTTTGAAAATTCTTTTTGATTTTTTGCATATGGAGATACGTTTATGCAATATAATTTTTCAATTATCGCTCCCCACTTCTCCTTTGATTGTGGAATTTGTGATTCATCCGGAACTAAAATCAATAGCGAACCATTTCCAACCAATTCTTTAACTACTGGAAAAATTAATCTTTGTGGAAAAATAATATTTTTCTCTGTAATAAATTTATGTTCAAAAACTCCTGTGCAAAGCATTAGAATTAAATCGGCATTTTTTTCTTCTTTGTAAATTATATCTTGTATTTTTTCCAAAATATATTTTTCTGCAAACTGAACATATTCATCAGATTTAAGTTTTGACTCTAAAACATAATCACTATCTTTGGGAGAAAAGTTTTTCTCAATATAGTCTTTTGACAAACCGTCTAATGCGCCTCGCTGAATAATATTAAATTCTTTCAGGTATTTGCCCATTGAAGATATAATGTCATTCCTTGGCGCTTGACCTATCGTTATACATAACAATGTCTTCATTTAATCACCTAGTGTTTGAAACTTTTTCATTGAACCATATTTTTGTAAAATTTTTTCATATTCTATTTTGTCGTAAAAATTGATTTTTCCTTTACCATAGGCTTTTGCAACTTCGACTACAAATCTTCCGCAAGCTTCCAATACACTCGGATGTGATGCGCCTGTAGCACATCCTGGAACCACTGTTTCTGTTGTAATTGCGACACCAACAACAGGTGCTTCAGTAGCTGTAGCAGGTTGTAAAATGCTGTTCAAATGATATAAGTCATTTCCATAAGGTGTAATGTCTTGTTCAGACAATGCAAATACTTTTGGAAGTTGTCCTGTGGTTATCTCCATTAAATCTAGCAAATCATCACTAACTTTTAAGATATATCCTTCTTTAACTGTTGGAGAAATTGCGAACCCATTATAGTTAATTATCCTATTTCCTTTTGTAGTATCAATGGATAAAACAGCATCAAAATCTCCTCTTACTTCTTCTTCATTTACCACTTGCATATCGACTGGAGAACCCATAAAAGGAACTGGTTCATGTGGTTGAGTAGGTGCGTCAGGGCAAATATGGGTTGAAACTATAATATCTCCATTTAAAAAGTCACCCTTGTTTTGCATATCAAGTAATTTTGCAGCAACTGATAAAGCAACAAGTGCACCATCTCCATCAGAAACTATTCCCAATCTTTCTGGTCTAGCTCCGATACCTCCAAGTCTTCCTAAAACGCCTAAAGTTGGCGCGTTTCCCCCTTCTGACTTTCCATTTTTACCTTTAATTTTTATCCTAATAAAATCGGTTGAGCCTTCTTCTCCTGAAATCGTATGTACTTCTATTTCAGTATCTCTTATTGATTTTAAATATTCCGCAACCTTTTCTCCTGTTATATCTGATGAATCTACTAAATTATACACATCGATTATTTGTTTAATTAGCATATCTTGTTCATATCTCCTTCCCAATTATTTTTGATACTTCATCGAGCAGTGTTCTTTCATGCATTGGCGAACCCAAAATTAACTTATCTGCTTTTACGCCTATAATAACCACTTTCATATTTTCTTCGACCTCAGCAGTTGTTACTGTATCATAATTCTTTTTATTGAAAGTCATTATTAAATCTGGGAAACTGTAAAGTCTTTTTTCTTTTTTATCAATAGTCATATATTCATTCCAAAACGTTAGTTGATAATCACCAACATTAAAGGAACCAATATCAAATCCTTCTTTCATATCCAATTTAAAGTTTTCGATTTTTCCTTCAGTAATTATCTCACCTCCTAAAAATTCAACTGCTGTTTCAATAGGGTTTCCATTCGTTTCTTTTACTTCAAGCATCTTTTCTCCTAGACTTAATGCTTTAGATATGGCACCAATAGCTCCGTTTTTCTTCAAATAACTTGCTTTTACTGAATTTCTAGCAACAACAACTAAGCCACCCGCATGAACCGCAGCCTCTCTTACAAGTTTTGCACAGTTATTAATATCCCCTCTAACAACTCCTCTAATATTCATTTTCTTCTCTGGATTTCCACCAGCATAAACCTGAATACTTTCATAACCTTCAACTTTATGGAGATTAAGGCTACCCATTATTCCAGTAGGATGAGCTCTTCCATTAGCTGGTGCATCTACAACAGGAACGTTTGAAATAACGCTTTGCATCCATCCGTTCACTGTAGCACCACCACCATTTTCTATTGTTATTACACCTTTTATATCTTTTCCTAATTCTTCACTCATTTTGCTGATTGTGTATAGATAATCATCTTGACTTACATATTGCTCTTTTGACGATGGAGCTCCTACAAGTGATGTACAAACAATTATATCTTCATCATCAAATTCATTTATGTCAGATAACCTTACCTCACCCTTTTCAAGAGCCAAAAGTCCGATTTTTTTACCTTGAACTTTTGATCCTCCTCCACCGCCTCCTAAGACACTACCACCTATGATTGCTTTTTCAACATCAATTTCATTTAATTTTTTCATAAAAATTCCTCCTAATACAAGCACCATAAGCCATTAACCCTTCAGCGTAAACACAATCGACAACCTTTAACCCAATTTCTTTTTCTATATACGGAGCAATCTTTATTGTTGAAAGTCCTGTGCAGGCAAAAACCAAAACTTCTGCACCTAAAGACTTTAGATTATGACAATGTTTCAATGCTCTTTCTCTACCAAAGTCTTTCATTAAATCTAGTGTGTTTTCAATTCCTTCGATATATGGCTTACCCACAATGTCATCACCAATAATCATTTTATAAGACTTTGGAACTTTTTTTGTAATTCCAACAACGCCAACTTTTTTTCCATAAATTTTACTAACCAATGAAGCACTTTCTCCCGCACCAATTACCGGAACTTTAACCTCTTTTCTTAACTCTTGTAAAGCAGGATCTCCAGCACAACTAATAATCACTGCATCTTTGTCAGTGTAATTTTCTTTTACAAGTTCAATTATTTTTGGTATAGCAATTATTTCGGTTTCTTCGTCATGTATACCTTCTGGCTGATCTTTGATAGCCATAGATTCAACTTCAATATTAGGGAAGTTTTTTTCTATAATTCTTCCGTGTGAGTTCATAAAATTTTGTCAAAGTTTGATAAAACTCTTACCAATCCTATTTTATACATAATAAATTCCTAAAATATCGAATTAATTAATCCTGCAATGAATCCATAAATACCGTCTCCTGCGATTAATCCTGCATCCCTAGTTTCCATAAATTCAGTTCCTATTGCCAATCTGACAATAACAGCTAAAATTACTCCTATTCCATACACTGGATTATTTATTAAAAGACCAGTTGCAAACAATACTCCTACCATTCTTGAGCTTCCAGAAATAGCTTGTATAATAAAGCCTGGTATTGCCCAAATCAACAACGTTTTGATCAATTCAGTATCAGCTTGAGCCTGAACAGTAGTTGCAAAAACTCTACTTACAGGTGGCATTAAATCTTGATTGAAATATACCGACATGGTTAAAGCTACAACCACCACACCGATTAATCCACCAACTGCTTCTATTATAACTTGTTGCTTTCTTCCATATAATTCATATTCTATATCTTCGCTTTTTCCTCTTAATATCCATCCAGTTTTTAAATCATATCCCATATCTGCAAAACATGGACCTACTGATGAAACAAATCCTGTCAATAATGCCAAAGGAACTACTTCAAATCCCATGAACATACCTATGGTCATAAATATAGTTGTAATTGCAAACGCCGGAAACCATCCCGAGTGCATAGCAGCCATCCCTACCAGAATCATAGCAACAACAGCAGAAAATGTTGTCCACAATACCCATAATATCAACTGAGAAACTCCCATATTAGTAATTATTCCAGAAACCGCCGCAAGTGCTAATGAAGATATTAAATATACAATTATTGCCACTAAAATTACTTTCTTTGTTTGAGACGCACTAACTGTTGTTTTAATATTTTCATTATTTTCTGTTTTAGGCTTTTTATCAGATTTGCTTATAATTAAAATAGATTGAATAAGCGCCATTAATCCTGCACCAATCATCACTCCATGTGGAATATAAGTATTTCCTAAATTAAATCCGAAAAGTTGTTCAGAATATCCTCTTATTAACAATCCAACTCCTAATGCTACCATGGAAAATATATTTGAAATAAATACAATTCCTATACCTGCTGCAGGTAAACCAAAATGACTAGCAACAGCCCCTACAATTAACCCTTCAAGTAATCTTTTTCCTTTATCTCCACCTTGGTCGCCAGCAATTATAGCGTCGGCAGTAGCAACTCCTGGAGGCCATGCTGCGCTAGCTGGAAAAACAGGCGTATCATACAATTTTCCAACTATTACTATTGAAACTACTACTCCTATAGCACTTCCTATTGCCATTGGAAATATCATTTCTTCTTTTCCTAATACAAAAAATATCGCACATGCTAGAAAGGTACAATTAGCTGAAGAGAAACCAGCAGCCGATACTGTCGTTTGTATCAAATTTTGTCTCTCAAGGGATTTAAATCCGCTTAAGTATTGTAAAGGTATTTTTGCTAATACCATCGCTACTATTGCCCCAATAATTGAAGTATTTGGCGTGAAACCAACTTTCGCAATTATCTGCATGCATATTATTGCAGAAAATACAGATAGAATAATTCCTAAAATGAACACCTTAGGTTCAAATGCACTAATTCTTTGTTTTTTCATACTACCCTCCTTAAACATAATAATAAATCATTTTGTTTAATTTTAATATATATAAAAACAAGAATATTAAAGTTATATTTTATGAAAAGTCATAAATACTCAAATGGGATATCAATTTAAGAATGAACAAATCGTCAAGTCTTGAAGTATCTAATCCTGTTATCTTACTTATTCTCAACAGTCTATATCTTAAAGTTTCTACATGTATATGAAGTTTTTCAGAACTTTCTTTTTTGCTCAAATTATTTCTTATGTATGTCGAAAGTGTATTTAACAATTCAGCGTTGTGCTCATCATCATAGTTTTTAAGTTTTTCTAAGATATCAAAAAGATAAAGCTTCATTTCTTCGTTTTCTAGAATTTCTAGTAATATTTTAAAGTTTACAGAGTTATCTAAGGTATCAACTTGCTCTTTTGAAATATTGCAAATATTACAAGCCTCTTTGTATGCTTGATTAATATTCTCTAATCTATTTTTTAGAGTTGATACTCCAATTTTTAAATCTTTGTAAGTGGCTGCAATTCTTTTTATCAAATCTGAAATAGGATCATTTTTGGAAAATACAAATGTTACCATATTATTTCCATCTTCCGTAAATAGAAATTTTTCATTTAGAGAAAATTCCATTATTTGGCGTATTCTAGAATTAGAATCTCTAGAATTTAACCATTTGAAATATATAGCGTAATAACTTTCTTCATACCAACCCATATATGACAAAATGCTATCTCTGAAACGTTCATCTAGTTTTTGTCCACTCAAAAGTATTTCCGTAATGATTCTATTATTAGCACTTTGTGCTAAAAGAATATTTTGTTCAGAAATCACTATATTTTTCAATAGTGAAATCGCATAATTAATACAGCTTTCTTGAAAATCCGTCAGATCTTCTTTGTTTTTCCCCTTAACTATTAGATAAGCAAATATATATCCCCTATGTTTAAGAGGAATATAGTAATTACTTTTTATCATTGAATTACCAAGTAGCTCACTAAATTTCTCATAGCATACATCTAGACCTGTTAATTTTCGTACTTCACTTATTATTTCTTCCATGCAGACTCCATCAGTCTGCTTGCTTAATAATTTATAGTAAGATTTTAATATATTTAGAATATTATCATTTACTTTATTAAATAATAAATCATAAAATTTATTAACAAGATCTGAGTAAACAGTTTCTCGCTCTAACAAAAAAACAGGAATACAATATTTATTTGCCTCATTTATTAATTCGTCAGATATAGAGCCGAAATATCTCCCAACTTTTATACCTATTGCCGCAACATTTTTTTCGTGCGCAGTTTTTATTAAATTTTCTTTATATTGCTCGTTACTAGTAAATGCATATCCTGCAGTAAGAACTAACTCATTTCCTTTTAGCCAATCCATTCCATCGGGAGTTTCCAATATTAAAATATTCTTTGCTTTATTTTCTAAACCATCTCGTCCAGCTATTAAAGTACTCTTATTTATATAATTTTTATCAACCAATTCTCTAACAGTTAAATAGTTTTCCAAAAAATCACCTCTTCTTAAGTTTTCTATATTTTAACTTACTATCATCTAAAAATGCAAATAACACTAATTTTCAAAAGAATAAATTAAAAAACCTATTGATGATTGCTTTTTAATTAAACAAAAAATATCAGTTTGCATCAACCATGAATAAGCTGAAACACAGACTATTTAACACAAAAAATTTTTATCAACTACAAGCTGGTTCCATTACTACACAAAACATACCTTTCATTATCCTTTGAGCTCCATGACTATAGCCTATGTAATTCTTTTTATTGAAACTTTTCTATTTTTACTTTCCAACTAGATCTTCATTAGTCGAACTCTTTGCATAACTATAGGGCACGTATCTACTAAGAAAGTATCTAAAGTAATAGAGAATATGTACACAAAACATATTCTAAATCTTTTATATCAACACTAAGCAAGAATCTTGATAAAGAAGTTAAACTATAGAGAATAGTAACTTAAATATAATAAAACATCCATAATTACTTTTAGACGTAGTTTACATAAAGTTAAGACAAAATCATAGAGTGGTGTCAAAAGCTTGCAATATTGCAATAAGAATAAACGAAAAAGAAAATAGAAAAATCATAGGATTAGACCTAAGTTATAGTGAAAGCGAGTATTCATGGTAAAATTTCTTCAAATATATAAAAACTAAAGCTCTATCTGTGCTTAAATGATAATATAATATACTCATAAAGCACTAGTAAATTTTACACGAAATTTTGGCTTTGACTATTTTTATTAAATTTAACTTATTGGTATTCTTATCTTTAAATATATGAATTCCCTGTATCCTTTTTTGGAAATAAACCTTGAGAAAGAATAATAATTTCTTATATTATTATCTTATTAGTAGCATAATCAAGATACTCCTCCGCCCAATAAGCATTATTAAGATGAGAATTTAGGCATTGTTTTCTGAAATTAACAAAGACCATACCTGATGATACAGGAGTTGGAGGAGTCCCACACATTATAGTCTGAGGATTTTTAGATGAGGTAACTGTATACTTTAAAGCCGACTCTTGATCATCAGTATACTCTTGAGCCTCATCAATTATTAAAAGGTCAAAGCCTTCTCCTAGTCCACCAGTAGAAGTCCTAGTTCTAAACTCCACCCTTCCACCAGTCTCTGGAATCTCCACACGTTCACGACCTGTAGCCCTTAAGGATTCATACTCAATGTTGGCATCATCTAAAACCCTGCATAACTTTTCCCAAGAAGCATGAGAAGTATTAGTCCTATGAGCAGTATGATTTACTACCTCCCCATTTAATAGAGCATAAAGCTCTCTCATAACTAAAATTTCAGACTTACCATTTCTTCTTGGCAAAGAATAACCACACTTGGTATGTGTCCATAACCCATCTTTATTTATGGCTAAGATATCTTTCAACAATAATCTTTGCCACTCCATGGTTTTTCTTTTAGATCCTTCATAAAGTTCTACACATTTTTTAAAATCAG
>NZ_JAXDSU010000022.1:0-21661 GCF_034090325.1 Anaerococcus porci | reverse complement strand
ATATGATATAAAAAATTCAGAGTATCAACAAGTCCAAGAAAGAGATTGTAGATACTCTAAAACACTTTCATATGTAGTAGTTTTTGAAGTAGTAAATTAAGAATGAGAAATTATATTTTACTTAGATATAAGTCCTTATATAATATCAGTATATTCTTTAAGTATTGGAAGTTTATCATTACTGATTTTATCATCAGAAATAACAGCTTGGATTTCATCTATATTATAAAATGAATAAAAATCTTCCTTACCAATTTTTGTGTGGTCAGCAACTAAATATTTGTGGACCGAATTATCAAGAGCTAATTTTTGAAGTTCTCCTTCTTGTTCATTATATGTATAGGCATTATTATAATTTATTCCATTCACACCTATAAAAGCAGATTTAAAATGTAGACTTTCAACTATATTATCTGAAAAATTTCCTACAAAAGCTCCGGTAACCTTTCTTATCCTTCCTCCAACAAGAATTGATTCTATATTTTCTTTATCATAAATTTTATTAAAAAGAAATAGTGAATTAGTGACGATTTTGCATTTTTTATTATCAAGATAATTTGACACAAGTTCTAGTGTAGAACCAGCTCCAATAAAAACGGTATCATTATCTTTGATTAAGTTAGAAACTTTTTTAGCTATAATTATCTTATATTCCATGTTCATATGCAATTTTTCTTGGTGACTTGACTCTCTTTCGGTTAAATCATCTATGTATTTTGCCCCTCCATGGATTCTTTTTAATTTATTTTTATTTTCAAGTTCCTTAAGATCTCTTCTTATTGTCATCTCAGTTACATCTAAAACTTCAGTTACATCAGAAACTCTGATTATTCCATTTTTTTTGACATGGTTTAAAATAAAATTTTGTCTTTCCTCTTTTAACATCTTATACCTCTTTAAAAATAAATGTTTTAAATTGTTCATTATTAATTTATATCAAATCCTTGAAAATATGGATTTTCACTATTGACAATTAAATATCTTTACTATATTATTATATCATAGATATAAAAACAAACAATATAAAACATTTATAGGAGGGCCTATGTCTATATTCTTGGGAGTAGACGGTGGTGGTACAAAAACAGATTATCTTTTATGTGTTGACAATAAACATTTTAAAGAGAAAACTAATACTATTCACCTAAAGCAAATCACTAGGGATGAATTTAGTGATAACGTTACAAAAGCTATAAATAAACTTTGTGATAATGCAAAAATAAAGATTGAAGATATTGATTTTTCCTTTTTGGCTATACCAGGCTATGGTCAATATCCTGAAAACGAAAAATTCATGGAAGAATTCTTTGATGAATTTTTGGGCAAAGGTAAGTACAAGATGGGAAATGACTGTGTTAATGGATGGTCTGGATCCTTAAACGCACAAGCAGGTATAAATCTTGTTTTAGGGACAGGCTCTATAGCCTTTGGTGTAGATGATAAAGGAAATTCAGATAGATCAGGTGGATGGGGACCTTTTCTAGGAGATGAAGCCAGTGCTTACTTTATAGGTAAGAATATTTTGAATTTATTCACAAAAATGAGTGATGGAAGAATAGAAAAAACTTATATATATGAATTGGTAAAAAATGAATTAGGCATAAAAGATGATGTTGAACTGATAGATATAGCAGAAAAGATGAAAAGGGATGAAATAGCAAATTGTGCAAGGCTATTAAACCCAGCATTAGAAAAAAACGACAAGTATGCCATAGAACTTTTAGACAAAGTAGGCTATGAAGCTGCCTTAACTATAGACAGTCTTATAAATAAACTTGATTTTGATGGTTGTGTTAAAGTTTCTTACTCAGGTGGAGTATATAAATTAGGAAATAAACTTATAGAGGCTATTGAAAAGCATATAAAAAACAATATAGAAATAATTGAGCCTTATACAACTCCTATTGAAGGTTCTTTAATTCTAGCCAAAAAATATTATGAAAAAGGGGCAATAATATGATTTTAACCATAACTGCCAATCCTTCTGTAGATATATCCTACAAATTAGATGGTTTTGTTATAGATGATGTAAATAGGACAGCTAAAGTAGAAAAAGATGCTGGGGGAAAGGGAATCCATGTATCCTATGTACTAAAAGAATTAGGTGAAGATGTTACAAATTCAGGATTTATTGGTGGAAAGCTTGGCGAGTTTATCGAAAAAAGATTAGATGAGAGAAAAATATCTCATGATTTTATAAAGTTAGATGATGAAACAAGAAATTGCATAGCTATTTTACATGATGGCAAGCAAACAGAAATACTTGAAAAGGGCCCAGAAGTTTCTAAAGAAAAAGAAGATGAATTTTTAGCCCATCTTAAAGAAATTGCTAATAATTTAGATATTATAAGTATATCAGGCTCACTTCCAAAAGGCCTTGATTCAAATTTTTATAAGAAAATTATTGAATTTGCAAAAAATGAAAATATATTTGTAGCCCTTGATACATCAGGCTCAACACTCAAAGATTTAGTAAATGCAGATTTTAAACCTGATCTTATAAAACCAAATGAAAAGGAAATTATAGATATAATTGGTAAGAAATTTCCAGAAGAAGATGAAAAGATAAAAGAAATATTTTCAAATTCTGTCTTATCTGAAATAAGATATATTATTGTTAGCCAAGGAGCTAGTGGAGCGGTAGTTAAAATAAATGATAAAATTTATAAAACAGCTGTTCCAAAAGTAGAGGCACTAAATCCAGTAGGAAGTGGAGATTCAAGTCTTGCAGGTGCTATATCTGCAATTTTTAATAAAGAAAGTGGCGAAGATTTTATAAGAAAATCTATGAATTGTGGACTTTTGAATGTCCTAAATGAAGAAATAGCTCATGTAAATATGAATGATTTTGATAAGTATTATGAAAAAATAAGCATAAAGGAGATATAATATGAAAATTTCAAAAGAAAAGGTAGAAAATTTAAAAAAGCTTGCTAATGAAAATGGAGTAATAGCAGCCCTTGCTATAGATCAAAGAGGCTCAATGGAAAAAATGATAGGAGCTTTTGATGAAAATTTAAACAATGTAGAAGATATTTCAAGATTTAAATCATTAGTTTCTAAACAATTAACAAAATATTCATCATCAATCTTACTAGATCCAATATATGGACTTGAAGCAATAAAGGTAAGGGATGAAAATGCAGGACTCTTGATTAGTTATGAAGTAACTGGTTTTGATAAAAATGATCCTGAAAGACTACCAAAACTTATAGATGGATGTTCAGTTTTAAGGCTTAAAGAACTAGGGGCAGAAGCTATAAAGATTCTTCTTTACTATGATGTAGATCAAAGTAAAGAAACAAATGATAAGAAAAAGGCCTTTATTGAAAGGATAGGTTATGAATGTGAAGCTTTAGGACTTCCATTTTTCCTTGAACTAATAGTCTATGATGAAAAAATAGAAGATAGTAAAAGTGCTGAATTTGCAAAAGTTAGACCTCACAAGGTAAATGCAGCAGTTAAAGACTTTCAAGATGAAAGATATAAGATTGATGTCTTAAAACTTGAAACTCCAGTAAATATGAATTTTGTCGAAGGATATGGAAAAGAAGTTGTCTATAGCCAAGAAGAAGCTTCTAAATTTTTCAAAGAACAATCAGATATAAGCAAAATTCCTTTTATCTTCTTATCAGGTGGGGTAAGCGCAGACTTATTCAAAGAAACACTTAAATTTGCAAAGGAAGCAGGCTCAGAATTTAATGGAGTACTTTGTGGAAGAGCTACATGGAAGGGTGGAGTTGAAGAATTCGCTAAATCTGATGATGATGCAATAAAATGGTTAAATACTCAAGGCTTGGATAATATACAAAGCTTAAACAAAGTATTAAAAGAAACAGCAAAATCAGTTTTTGATAAAATTGAAGAATAAAAAAACACAAGTGGGTCCTTAATAGGGCCCATTTTTAATATTATATAATATTAAAAAACTTGACTACATTAAAGAACTGTATTATACTAAAGATAAGGTAATTACCATACATAAAAACATTTAATGCATAAATATTTCATCATTTATGACTTAGAATGGAGAGGAGAAAAATATGAAATTATGGAAAAAGTTTGCCTTGTGTATGTCGTTAGCACTATTGGTTACAGGATGTGGAAATAAAGATTCTAAAAATCCTAGCTCAGAAGAGAAGAGTTCTAAATCTGGGGAAAACGTTGTTCGTATTGCCATGTGGAATCCAGATCAAATTGCAACAATGAAGGATATCGAAAAAAAATATGAAGAAAAAAATCCTGGAGTAGATATACAAATAGAAGAGACAACATTTAAAGATCATTTCACAAAATTAGAAACCCAAGCCCAAGGTGATGTTATGCCAGATATATTTACAATGAATGGACCTAATTTCATAAAATTTGCAAGTAATGGAGTAATTGAACCCCTAGATGATTATCTAGATAAGATTGGAATAAAAAAAGAAGATTATCCTGAGGGATTAATCAACTTATACACATATGATAATCATTTATATGGTATTCCAAAAGATTGGGATCTAACAGCTCTTTTCTATAATAAAAAATTATTTGATGAAAAAGGCGTTAGTTATCCAAACAAAGATTGGACTTGGGATGATTTTGTAAAGGCAGCAGAACAATTAACAGATAAGGACAAGGGAATTTGGGGAACTTCATTTAAACCTGCGACTCAAGAAGGATATTATGATACTATACCTCAATGTGGTGGATATATTATCAATAAAGATAAGACAAAGTCAGGCTATGACACAGAAGAAGCTTATGATGGTATTCAAAGATGGATTGATATAGGAGAAAAAGGATATTCACCGGATCTTAAAACACTTACAGATACCAATGATACAGATTTGTTTAAGGCTGGTAAGATAGCTATGATTTATTCAGGAAGTTGGAGGATTCCAGAATATTTAGGTGATGAAAATATAAGTAAAGATATAGATCTTGAAATAATGCCTAAAATTAAAGAAAGAGCTGCTACTATTCATGGTCTTTCATATTGTTTAGCAAAGGGTTCAAAAAACAAAGATCAAGCCTTAGACTTTTTAGCTTATCTTGGCTCCAAAGAAGTAAATGAAATGTGGGCTGAAAAAGCTACTGTTATACCAGCTAACAATAAAGTTTTGGAAACTTGGGAAAAATCTTATCCTGATAAGAATCTAAAAGCTTTTGTAGACGAATTGGAATACTCTGTTCCATACCCAGTTAGTAAAAATACACCTGTTTGGAATGCATATGAAGAAGATGCAATAAATGAGATGTATTCATTTAATAAACCAGTAAAGGATGTTTTGAAAGATTTAGCCCAAAAAATGAATGATGCCTTAGAAAAGGAACAAAATTAATCAATAGGAATGTGATTATATGAAGATTAAAAAAAAGAAAAGAAAAAAATATAATCTTCGCTTGGCAATGTGGGGGTATCTAATGATACTCCCAGTATTGTTGGGATTAACTATATTTTTTATAATTCCTTTTTTTCAAAATATTTTTTATTCGTTCACAGACTTGAATTCATTTGGAGTTTGGAATCCTGTAGGATTTGATAATTATAAAGAGTTATTTAAAGATGAAAATTTTTATCTATCTTTAAGAAATACTCTAAAATATACTATAATCACAGTTCCAATCTCTGTTCTTATATCAATGTCTATAGCTAATTTATTGAATAAAAATATTAAGGGAGTAGGAATTTATAGAACCTTATATTTTTTGCCAGCAGTAACAATGCCTGCAGCGGTAGCTATGATTTGGAAATGGATTTACAATGGACAATATGGTTTATTAAATCAATTTATCATGCTTTTTGGTGGAGAACCTAGAGCATGGATAGCTGATAATGATACGGCTTTGTTGTGTATTATAGTTGTTGGAATTTGGATGAGTTTAGGTATGAATATAGTTTATTTTCTTGCGGGGATGCAGTCTATTCCTAAACAATATTATGAAGCTGCTAAATTAGATGGAGCAAGTGAAATTAAACAATTTTTCACTATCACTGTTCCCTTAGTAGCCCCTACTTTAGTATTTGTTTTAACAACATCAATGATATCAAGTCTTCAAGTATTTGATATTGTATTTATGATGATTACAAAAACATCTCCAGCCTTAAAGAGTACTCAAACTATAGTATACCTATTTTATCAATCAGCTATTGATTTTGGTAGAAAGGGATATGGAGCCGCAATAGCTACAATTCTATTTATAATTATAATGATATTAACATTTTTACAATTAAAAATACAAAGAAAGTGGGTGGGTGGAATTGAAAATTAAAGGTTGGAGAAAAATCATGATACATGTAGTACTTCTAATAGGTATAGTATTTACTGTTTTGCCATTTTTATGGATGATACTTACATCTTTAAAAACACTTAGTGAATCTATGCAAATTCCTCCAAAGATATTTCCAAGTAGCCCTCAAATATCAAATTTTTCGGAAAGTTTAAGTAAGCTAAATTTCCCAGTTCTATTTAAGAACACAGTATTATATGCTGTAATTACAACAATAGGACAGGTGACAATGTGCACTATGGCTGGATACGCATTTGCGAGGATAGATTTCCCGTTTAAAAATGCAATATTTATTCTTATCATGTCAATCTTAATGGTACCTTCACAAATATTTTTAGTACCACAATTTCAAATAATGAATAAATTAAGATTACTAAATACAATAACAGCTTTGGTCTTACCTTCTATGTTTTCAGCTTTTGGCACATTTTTAATGAGACAATTCTTTAGCCAAATACCTAAAGAATTGGAGGAGGCTGCTAGAATAGATGGGTCTGGACAATTTAAAATCTTTAAAGATATATGCCTTCCTATAGTGAAGCCAGGCATAGTTACACTGATAATAACTTGTTTATTATTTACATGGAACAATTTAATGTGGCCATTAATAGTTAATACTTTACCAGAGAAACAAACTCTATCAGTAGGATTAGCAAACTTAGCTTCAACAGGACAATATGCAGTAAATTACCCTGTTTATATGGCTAGTGCTCTTATCTCAATTTGGCCTATGATATTATTATTTGCTATATTTCAAAAGCAATTTATAGAAAGTTTAGCAACAAGTGGAATGAAAGGATAAACTATGAAATTAGGAGTAATTGGAGCAGGACATAGGGGAAGAATTGCCTATGCCAGACTTTTAAGAGAATATGGGGATGTAGAAATAAAATCTTTTGTAGATATTGATGAGAAAAAGCTTGAAGCTTGTAAAAAAGAATTTAATATTGATGATTGCTACATATTTACAGACTATAAAGATTTTTTTGAAAAAATGGATGAAGAAAGATTTGTGGATACCTTAATAATAGCAACACCAGATAGGGATCATTATGACGTATGTATGAAAGCTTTAGATTATGATTTAAATATATTGCTTGAAAAACCAATAAGTCCAAACGCTCATGAAGTATTCAATATTGCCAAAAAAGCTAAGAAAAAGGATAGGGTATTTATGATATGTCATGTCTTAAGATACTCACCATTTTTTGTAAAAATCAAAGAACTTATAGACTCTAATGCCATAGGAAGAGTTCTTTCTATAAATCATAATGAAAATATAGGATATTTTCACTTTGCTCATTCTTTTGTAAGAGGAAATTGGAGAAATGAAGATCTATCTTCACCTTTAATTCTACAAAAATCATGCCATGATATGGATATTTTAATATACCTTACAGGAAAAAAACCAAAATATATTACATCTTTTGGGAAACTATCTTATTTTAAAAAAGAAAATGAACCTAGTGGTGCAGCAGATAGGTGTCTTGATTGTAAGTATAAAGATACATGTGTATTTTCGGTTAAGGACTTCTATACAGGATATCCAGGAATTGGTTGGCGCGATGTTGTTGATGTTACAAGGACAAAAGAGGGTCTGGAGAAAGCTTTAAGAGAAGGACCTTATGGAAGATGTGTTTATAAATGTGATAACAACGTATGTGATCATCAAGCAATCTCCATAGAATTTGAAGATGATGTTGAAGTGGTATTTAATCTTTCAGCCTTTTCTAATGATGTACATAGAAATATTAAGATTATGGGCACAGAAGGTGAAATTATAGCAGATGACTGTGATCAAATAATTAAGGTTAAAAGATTTAAAAGCTATAAAGAAGAAAGATACCAAGTTATAAGCAATGCTTCAGGTCATGGCGGAGCAGACTATGGAATAATAAAAGCCTTTTATGAAGCATGTCATGGAGAAAGTGAAGTTGTTAAAACTGGAGCAGAAGAATCTATAATGAGTCACATGATGTGTTTTGCATCAGAACAGGCAAGAAAAGAATCAAAAGTTGTTGAAATTGATGATTTCATTAGGAGACTAGATGAGTAATATAGAATTTATTAATGTAAATAAAATATATGAAAATGGATATCATGCTGTAACAGATTTTAATTTATGTGTACAAAACAATGAATTTATTGTATTTGTAGGCCCATCAGGTTGTGGAAAATCCACAACCTTGAGGATGTTAGCAGGCCTTGAAGACATAAGTAGTGGAGAAATTAAAATAAATGGCAAGGTAATCAATGATGTAGAACCTAAAGATAGAAATATTGCCATGGTTTTTCAAAATTATGCTTTATATCCACATATGACTGTATATAATAACATGGCATATGCTTTAAAAAATCAAAAATTTTCTAAAGAAGAAATTAAAGAAAAAATAAGTCAGGCTGCTAAGTTATTGCAATTAGAATCTTATCTTGACAGAAAACCTAGCCAATTATCAGGTGGACAAAACCAAAGAGTAGCTTTAGGTCGAGCAATGGTGAGAAATCCGGAAGTGTTTTTAATGGATGAGCCTTTAAGTAATTTAGATGCAAAACTTAGGACTCAAATGAGAACTGAGATAAATAAACTACATAAAGAGCTCAATACAACATTTATATATGTAACTCATGACCAAACTGAGGCTATGACCTTGGGGGACAGGATTGTAGTAATGAAAGATGGAATAATTCAACAAGTAGACAGTCCAGTTAATCTTTATGAAAATCCAATCAACGAATTTGTAGCTGGTTTTATAGGTTCTCCTAGGATAAATATGCTTAATATGTATATAGATGAAAAAGAAGTTAAATTAGAAAATAGCTTAGTAAATTTTCCAGAAGAGCTTTTTACAAATATTAAGTCATATACTATTAAGGCTTTTGGTAAAAGTAATATTAAACTTGCTATAAGACCTGAACATATAAATATTAAAAGAAATAGTGAAAAAGATATAGAAATCAAAACAAAAGTCGTTGTTGTTGAATCTCTGGGAAGCGAAAAGGTAATATATACAGATTTTAATGGAAATGAGATAATTATTAGAGATTTTGATAACTTATCTTATGATATAGATCAAGAAATCAGTGTATATTTAAATAGTGATAAAATATTCTTATTTGATCCTGAAACAGGAAAAAGAATAGATAATAAAATTTAAATTCCAAAGCTATTTTTAGTCTCTAATCTTGACATGAAACTTGGAATCGTATACACTTAAAGTAATGGTAGTTACCAATACAGGAGGTTATTATGCTATTGGATAAAAACAAATTAGAAGAAAAAGACTTTAAAAACACCTATACTGAGATTCTAAACCAAGCTGATACTTGGCTTGATGTGTATAGCCTGTATGAAGAAAGAAAAGGCGATATTGATAAATTTTTAGAAAAACTTGGCAAAGACACTAAGGTAATATTTACAGGAGCAGGAACTAGCGAATATGTTGGGAATGTAGCTGTAGACTATCTTAAGACTCATGGTGATTTTAACTTTGAATCAGTAGCTACAACAGACTTAGTTTCTTCCCCTTACCTACACTTTCAAAAAGATCAAAAGACTCTTTTAGTTTCCTTTGCAAGAAGTGGAAACTCCCCAGAATCTTTAGCTGCAGTTAAATTAGGACAACAATTAGTAGATGATTTCTACAACCTACCTATAACTTGTGCAAAAGATGGTGAGCTTGCAAAAGGTCTATATGATGATCCTAACTCTTATGTATTTTTAGAGCCTGAAATTACAAATGATAAGGGTTTTGCCATGACAAACTCATTTTCATCTATGCTTTTAGCAACTCTTTTGATATTCGATTCAAAGAGTGAAAATAAAAAGGAAATTGTAGAAAAGCTTTCAAAACTTGGAAAAGAAATTTATGCTAGAATAGATGAACTAGAAGACTTAGTAAACTTTGATTTTAATAGGGTTGTATATCTTGGTTCAGGTCCTTTAGGAAAGCTTACCAAGGAAGCAAGACTTAAAATTTTAGAGCTTACAGCAGGAGAGGTTGCTACAATTTGGGATTCTTCTATGGGATTTAGACATGGTCCAAAATCATTCATAGACGAAAATACCCTATTAGTTTCTTTTGTATCATCAAATGCTTATACAAGACTATATGATCTTGATGTTTTAGACGAAGTATATAATGACGGTATAGCTAAAAAGTTGATAGGAATTGCAAATTCCAATCTTGATAGAGATTATGAGCTTATTTTTGAATCAGATGACTTAAATGATGCTTATCTTTCTATAGTATATATAGTAATTGCCCAAATATTTGCTCTAGTTACAAGTTTAAGGGTGGGTAATAGACCTGACAATCCTTCTAGATCAAACACAGTAAACAGAGTTGTAAAAGGCGTTACAATTCATGAATATAAATAAATGTCAGCTCTTTATACAAAGCTTATAGATGAACTTTTGGAAAAGATTGCCACAATGAATAATGGAGATAAGCTTCCTTCAGAAAGGCAACTTTGTAAAGACTACGATGTTTCAAGAACAACCGTAAGAAATGCTATAGGCTATCTTGTAAATTCAGGTATCCTTTACCAAATTCAGGGAAAGGGAACCTTTATAAGAGAAAGAGATAGGGAAAACTTATCAAACTACTATTCCTTTACAGAGCAAACTAAGAAAAATGGCAAAACGCCTAAGTCTTTAGTAGTAGACTATGCCATAAGAGATGCAAATAATAAATTAAAGGATAAAATGAAGTTAAAAGATAAGGAAAAAGTCATACAATTTGACAGACTAAGGTTGGCAGATAATGTGCCGATGATGTATGAAAAAACTACTATTCCCTATGGGAGGTTTTCTCAAGTAGATAAAAATTTACTAGAAAAAAAGGCCCTATATGATATATTTAGGGAAAACTTTAAGGTAAATATTTACCAAATTAAGGAGAGATTTTCAGTATCAGAGCTTGATAGTGAGATGGCAAAGTCCTTAGGACTTAAAAAAAATAGTCCCTGCCTTAAGATTATTAGAACAACATTTGATATTGAAGAAAATATAATAGAGTATACTATATCCTATGCTAGAGGAGACATGTTCTATTATGAAACTTCATATAAACCTCAATAAATTTATTTTTCAAAAGAGATTTTAAGAAAAATGAAAATTTAATAAATAATAGACTAAAAAACAGGGCCTATATGAACTTATCCCATATTATGGGTTAATTTCAATAATCCCTGTTTTTAAAAATTTTTAATAAGGTGCATTTTCTGGCTGAGCACCTAGTCTTTTTACTTCATTTCTTAATAGACGTGCAAGTTTTGGCAAGATTATAACTAAAACTATGGTGTGTAAGACATAGTTAAAGGCCATAGAGGGTATCCTTAATAAAAATTGGCTTATAAAGGGATTTCCAGTAAGCTGGCTTACCCAGATTGTATTTAAAAATAAGCTTGTAATCAAGGTGTTTAGAGTAGTTGCACATATGATGTTTTTTCTTGTAATCTCTTTTCTATACAAAAAGAAAGTATAGATAAGGGCAGAAGCAATCTTAGTAATAACAAAGGGAAGGTAAAAACCTCCAGGAGTTGGGAATAAAAGATTTGCCACAAGATCAATTATTATAGATGCAATAACTGCAAGTGATGGATTAAAAATTGAGCACATAAGGGCTGTAACTATAAAGCCAAGACCAACCTTTTGGCTCATTGTAGTGATAGAAAAAAATTTGGATACTACAACTGATAAGGCTATAAAAAATGATAGCAATATCATAGTTCTAATGTTTTTAAGATTTTTCAAAAATTCCTCCTATTCGGTAGTCTGCCATCATAGGATATGATGGTAGCGGATGCGGACTAAAATCTTTCGTCTAGAAACAACATCCCATTTTCTAGCACTTAACGCTTTAGTCCTACTCTACCAATTTATATTTTGTTTATAATTATAGTACATATACTAAAAAAAGTAAAGAAGACATTTGCAGAAATGAATCAATCTTTCCAAAGCCATTATAACATCATCCACGACAATTGGACTTCATGAGATAGAAGTATTCTTAAATTGTCTATGAGTAGCTTATAATGATGAAACATTAGAAATTTATAATTTTGCAACAGACTCTATTCTTTTTAAGTATTTTTCTTTATTTTTTTCTTGTCTGTATAAATGCCCGTAAGAATTGGAGTTATAATACTTGTTAGGACAACTCCTAGGGCTATTTGAGCTGTAGCAGTATTGGCTATAAGGCCTATACTCTTATCTGTATGGGCAATTATAGTTGGAACTGATACAGAAAGTCCTGCTATGGAAGATATACCAAATGTTGTAATTCCATTTTCCTTAAGGATTTTTCTCTCATAGAAAAATATTGGAGGAAATATCAATAGGTAAAATAATATTGTAACAAGTATTCCTTGAGGGCCTGCTTTTAGGGCCTCTATAATATTTATTCCTGCTCCAAAAGACCAACCCATAAAAGGAGTAAGGATAGTTACAGCAGGTGTGAAGAATTTAGCCATATCTTTATCAAGATTTCCTATCAATATTCCAAGTACAATTGGTATAAGTACAGATATTACAGGTGTCCAATCTATCGCAGATGATTTAGATATAGAATAAACCAAGATAGGAAAGGCTGGTACACAAAGAATTCCTGTAAGACCAAAGGCTGCTTCATCATCTTTATTTCCATAGTCGTGAGATAGGGCAAGGTAAAGGGATGGGTTAATAGAACAAATGCAAGTAATAAAGGCTAGGGCAGATATGCCAAAGACTCCATCAAGTCCAAAGATTTTTATAAAAATTATTCCAAATATAAAGCAAAGGAAAATCTTAAGAAGCAGGATTGTACCTTGTTTTTTTAAAACCTTGCTTATATTTTTTATATCAATAGCAGTTGAAGATAAAAAACAAATAAGTCCTACTATATAATTAGTTCCTTTTGTGGTAAAAAGGGCTTCTGTTATGCCTGGCACCACAAAAAAGTCAGGCAAAAAAGTATGAAAAAGGGCGGATATAAGCATTGGTATTAAAAGTAGTCCGCCCGGGATTTTTTTCATGAATTTAAGCATATAATCATCTCCTAACTATAAATTGATACCCAAAATCACTAATATTAAATAAAAAATAATTTTCCTAATCTAATATTAAGAAAATTTCAAAACTTAATTATTATTTAAATTTGGATTACTGTTTCCCTAAATCCTTGTCAGGTTTAGGGAGCAATAAAAAATATAGATATATCATTGAAGTAAGTAATGAATAATTAATTATAATAATAAAAATAATTTAGAATATATTTTCAATAATATCATATAGTATAAATATAGCATTAAAATTGTAAAGGATAAGTTAAATATACATTTTGTTGTAAACTTACTTATTAAAGAAGAGGTCATTTTAATATTAGTTAAAATTAAAAGCGTTGTGAAAATTTAAAGCCTAAAAATAGAAAATTTACACAAAGCCTTAATTTAAATCTATTAAAGTAAAATCACTATCATAATTAACTTATATCTGTAGTAAAATAAGATAGCAAAAACTAAGAATAAGTTGATTTTAAAATTTTACCATATTTGCAAATCTTTGAAGTATAAATTTGGATCAATATTGTACACAAAATTAATTACATTTGGCAAATATTGACTCTTACAAGAAAGTTGTAAGCCTATTAGATAGCTACTATTACGGTTAAAAAACTATATCCTTTATCTTAAGTATTATATTTATAAAAGACTAGAAAATGGCCTTTCTTAATTTAAGTTTGACAGTATCCTATATTTAAAATAATGTTATTTTTAATAATTTAATTATTTGGTAACAAATCTTCATCACTATCTACCTCAATGTCTTCAGTAATTTCGTCAAGACTATCAAGGGTATTGACCCAGTTTTTTCTTAGGGCATTTATAGATTTTTCAAAATCTTTATCCTTTAAGTACTCAATAAGCTTTTTATGTTCCTCATAAGTTGTAAATTGATCCTTATGGCTTTCAAAAAAGTAAATTTCAACTCTTTTTACCTTTCTCTTAAGACCCTCAATTATAGGATAAATTTCATCATTTAAAGACGAGTCTATAATAATCTTGTGAAATTTTTCGTCAAGTTTTAAAATTTCAAGTTGGTCTTTTTCCTTACTTTTAAGTTTAATCTTTTCATTAACATCTTCTAATTTTTTAATTATTTTTTCATCAATCCTTTTAAAACCTAACCTAAGTGAAAGACATTCTAAACTTGAAATAATTGGATAGATATCCAAGGTTTCTTTGATATTAATAGGGGCAACCATAGTCCACCTATTTGCCTTAGTCATAACAAGTCCCTCATCTTCAAGCTTTAATAAGGCCTCCCTTACAGGAGTTCTAGAAATCCCTAAGTCTTTAGATAAGTCATTTATCCTAAGTCTTGTCTTAGGCATTAACTCACCCCTTATAATTTGCTCGGAGATTATATCGTAAGCTTCATCCTTTATAAATTTTCTTTTAATTTTTGTATTAGTTAAAACCATAATAACTCCTTATTTAATCATGCGTGTATTATATCACATACTATATAAATTGTGGAAATATTTTTCGATTAGCAATATTTTTTATGAAAAATAATCAGAATTAAACATTATTTATTAAGATAAGAATTTATTTAGGTAAAAGAGAAGTTCTTATTTGGAAAGATAAAAATCATAACTCATGCTTATATAAGTTACAATAGATTTTTATTCTTATAAATATTTTCTTAGGCAAATAAACTTTTTTAAAAATTATTTGCAATTAAATTTTTTTGTAGTATTATGTAAACATAAGTTTCATATAAGTATTTGAAGGGAAGAGTAGGGATTTTACTTTTTTACAGAGAGGAAAGCAGAAGCTGAAAGCTTTCTATTAAAGACTATTCTGAAGACCACCCCCGATATTTTCCTTAATAGGAAGCGCAAGGTCTGCGATAAAACATTAATGAGTTAAAATTAAGGTGGAACCACGACACATCGTCCTTTGGGATGATGTGTCTTTTTTATTATTTAAAAGTAATTATTAAAGAATAAGGAGAGAGAATATGGTTGATGTAAAATTGCCAGATGGAAATGTAAAAGAATATGAAGATGGAGTAAGAGTAGGAGATGTTACAAAAGATATCTCTGAAGGACTTTTTAGATCAGCTCTTGGTGCTGTTGTAAATGGTGAAGTTAAAGGCTATGCTGAGCCAATTAATGAAGATTGTGATTTTAGAGTAGTTAAATTTGATGATGAAGAAGGAAAAGAGATATTTTGGCATACATCAAGCCACTTAATGGCAGCAGCTATAAAAGAAATCTGGCCTGATGCTAAATTTGCTATAGGACCTGCTATAAATGATGGATTCTACTATGATGTAGATTTAGAGCATAGGTTTGTTCCAGAAGATTTAGAAAAAATCGAAGCAAAAATGAAAGAAATTGCAAAAAAAGACCTCAAAATTGAAAGAAAAGAAATTTCAAGGGAAGATGCCCTATCATATTTCAAGAAAGAAGGTCAAGACTATAAGGTTGAATTGATAGAAGATCTTCCAAAAGATGAGTTGATTACAATATATGATATGGGAGATGGTGTATTTGTTGACCTTTGTAGAGGACCACACCTTCTTTCAACAAAAGCTATAAAGGCTATCAAACTTAAATCAATAGCTGGTGCTTATTGGAGAGGAGATTCTGATAGGAAGATGCTTCAAAGAATTTATGGTATAAGTTTTGAGAAGAAGAAACAATTAGATGAATATATACAATTACAAGAAGAAGCCAAAAGACGTGATCATAGGAAAATAGGTAAGGAAATGAACCTATTCTCTTTCCATGAGGAAGCTCCAGGATTCCCATTTTTCAAAGAAAATGGAATGATTCTAAGACATGAGCTTTTAAATTGGTGGACAAAAGTACTTGAGAAAAATGGTTATGGAGAAATTAAAACACCATTAATTATGAATGAAGAACTATGGCATAGGTCAGGTCACTGGGATCACTACAAAGAAAACATGTATTTTACAAAAATAGATGGTGAGAATTATGCAATAAAACCTATGAACTGTCCAGGTTCAGTATTAGTATATGGAGAAGAACCACATTCATATAGAGATCTTCCTATAAGACTTGCAGAATATGGCCAAGTTCACAGACATGAACTTTCAGGTGCTTTACATGGACTTTTCAGAGTAAGAACATTTACTCAAGACGATGCTCATGTATACTGCCTACCAAGTCAAGTAAAGGATGAGGTATTTAAGATGATTGACCTTGCCGATTTACTTTATTCTACATTTGGTTTCAAATATAAAATCGAGCTTTCAACAAGACCAGATGACTTTATGGGTAAGATTGAAGAGTGGAACTTTGCAGAAAAGGCCCTAGAAGATGCTTTAATAGAACGTGGAATTGAATATCAAATAAATCCAAAAGATGGAGCATTTTATGGTCCAAAGATTGATTTCCACTTAGAAGATGCGGCTAAAAGAACATGGCAATGTGGAACAATTCAACTTGATTTCCAATTGCCACAAAACTTTGACCTAACATATGTAGATGAAAATGGTGAAAAACAAAGACCAGTTATGCTTCACAGAGCTCTTTTAGGTTCTATTGAAAGATTTATAGGATCTATTACAGAACAATTTGCAGGAAGATTCCCTCTTTGGATTAATCCTAAACAAGTTGTTATAATTCCAGTATCTGATAAATATTCTGATTTTGCTGATGACTTATGTAAAAAAATCGAAAAAGAAGGTTTTAGAGTAGAAGTTGACCACAGAAGTGAGGGTGTAGGCTATAAGATTAGACAAGCTCAACTTATGAGAACAAACTACATGCTAGTTGTAGGTGAAAAAGAAGAAGAATCTGACAAACTTACAGTAAGAAATAGGGACGGAGAAGAAACAAAAGACGTTTCATTTGAAGAATTTATTGAAAAATTAAATGAAGAAAAAGATTCCAAGTCAATGAAGTCTTTATTCTAGGAGATATGATGAAAGAAGTAAGAGCTTTAGTTTTAGGTACGGACGATAATTCATACTCTGTAGCTAGGAGCTACTTTGAAGCCTTTAATAAAAAGGCAGTTACGGTAGGGTCAGGGATTTTAAATGTTTATAGAAATACTAAAATCTCAACCCTTACTTATAAAAAAGGATTTTCAAGTCATGATGATCAATTTGTGACTATGCTTAATGAAGAAGCAAAAAAGTATCCTGATACAATATTTATAATCTTTGCACCTAATGAGATATATCTTAATATACTATGTAAGAATTTAGATAGGTTAGACTTTGATTGTAAGGCTGCCTATCCTTTCGGAAGAATTTATAAAGAATTATTTTATAAGTCAAAGTTTTATGAATATCTTGATAAGATAGGGGTTAGGTATCCGAAAACTGAAATTATCAGAAAAGATAATATAGAAAGCTTAAGTCTTGAAGGACATATCTTTATGAAGCCTGATGATTTCCCAGCCCTTTATGCTCTTGATTTCGAAAAAAAACAAAAGGGTTATGATATATCATCAAAAGAAGAAGCTATTAAAGTTTTGAAAGAAATCTATAAGGCAGGTTACGAGGGAGAGATGATTGTACAAGAATATGTAAATGGAGGAGATGGATCAGAGTATTCCTTAAATGGATATAGGTCTACTAAGGGTGAAACTTCCATGGTTCTTGCAAGAAATCTAATCTCTGACAAAAGGGTTTTGACGGTAGGAAATCACCTGGTTCAAGTTGATGCAGACAATGAGAAGATGAGAGAGATTGCAAAATATATAGTTGATAAGCTAGCTTATGTAGGTTTATTTAACTTGGATTTTAAGATGGATTCAAATACTGGAGAAATCTTTGTTTTAGAGATGAACCAAAGACAAGGTAGGACATTCTATTACTCTACTCTTGCTGGAGTAAATTTAATTGAACTTGCTATAAATGATTTAGGATATGGAAAAAGTGAATTGGTAGAGCCATCTAAGAAATTTAGGCTAATAAAATTAAGTGAAAAATGCTTAGAAGAGCATATGGACAAGAGTCTATTAGATGAATTTAATGATAAAGAAAGAGTAATAAACACAGCCAATCCAAATATAATGGAATATGATAACTCTTTTGAAAGAAAAATAATTTTAAAAAGACATATAAGAAAATCTGAAAAAGAAATTTTTGGATAAGAATAATAACGGCCTCGGCCGTTATTTGTTTTTATAGGGATTTTAAAATATATAAATTGCTCTTATTTATTAATTGAGCTAATATATGATATCATATATATAATAAGAGTTAAATAGGAAAGGCAATTATGGTAATAAAAGAAATTTCAAGAAATAAATATGATGATTTTTTAAAGAAAGTAGAAACTTATTCTTTTTTGCAAACTAGTGAAATGAAAGCTTCTTTAGAAAGTAATAATAGGGAAACTAAACTTCTAGCTCTCGTAGAGGATGAAGAAATTTTTGCTGTTGGTCTTAGCTTTATTAGAAATTTTCTCGGCGGGAAAAGAATTGACTTTATGGTAGGTGCAAGTTCTTATAATGAAAAATATGAATATCTCTTCTATGATAAAATGAAAGATTATGCCAAAGAAAATGGATATTTAAAACTTGTAATAAAGCTTGACAAAGATTTCAGAAAGTATGACCAAGAGGGAAAGCCATTAACAGATGAAGACTATTCTACCTTCTATAAGATGCAAGAGCTTGGATATATAAGAAATGATGGGACAGTTCCTGAATATGATGGATCACCTGATTATCAATTCGTAAAAGATTTGTCTGATTTTCTACCAGATGACTATGATAATCTTTTGAATTCATTTAATAAAAATGCCCAAAGAAAAATAAAAAAAGCTAAGGAGCTTGATATAAGAGTTAGGGAAATTAGAAAAAATGAAATGGAAGATTTTAAAAGTTTAACCCTTGAAACTGCTAAAAGACAAGGCTTTGGGGATAAGTCTATAGACTATTATAATACTTTCTATGATGAGTTTTCCGATAAAAAAGAGTTTCTAGTAGCAGAAATTAACTTAAATAATTCTATAAAAAGACTTGAAGAAATACTATCTGGTATAAAAGAGAATAATAAGAATAAGCAAAGAAGAGATTCTTTAAAAAATGAAATAGAAAGCTTAAAAGATTTAAAAGAAGATGCAAGTCGTGATATAATTCCTCTTGCTAATATGATCCTAGTTTATCAAAACAATCAAGCTATATATTTCTTAGGGGGATCTTTAACAAAATATCAAAAACTTCCAGGACCATTTATCCTACAATTTGAAGCGATGAAAAGAATTATGAAAAGAGGAATTAAAACCTATAATTTCTTTGGGATAGATGGGGTTTATGATGGTTCAGATGGAGTTTTAAGGTTTAAACAAAACTTTAATGGATATATAGTAAGGAAAACAGGGGCTTTTATCTATTATCCATTTCCAAAAAAATATAAGAGTCTTTTATTTTTAAAAAAAAGTAAAAATAAATTAAGTAACATCTAAAATAAAATGTAAAAAACTTTGAAAATGACTTGCAATATTCATTAAATTTAATAAAGTAAGTATATAGGTATTTAAATAGCGGCACTTGCCGTTATTTTTATTTTTTGAAAGGAGATTAGATGGCAGAAGTAAAATCACAAAAGTTAGGGAATATGCCTATGGGCAAGCTCTTGTTTGAGATGAGTATTCCCATTATTATATCAATGCTTGTTCAAGCTATATATAACATAGTAGACTCAATATTTGTAGCAAGGCTTTCAGAAAAGGCTCTTACAGCAGTTACAATTTCATTTCCCGTACAAAATGTAATTATAGCCTTTGGAGTAGGTATATCAGTAGGTGTGTCAGCCCTTTTATCTAGGTATTTGGGCATGAATAAGAAAGATGAGGCATCAAGTGTTGCAGTCCATGGACTTATGCTAGCAGGTATTTTATCATTTGTATTTGTTATTATTGCCTTATTTTTTGTAGAACCTTTTATAAGAATGCAAACAAAAGATCCTGAAATCATATCCTATGGGATAGATTATTTATATATAGTTTGCTTATTTTCTATGGGTGTATTTTTCCAAATTCTTTTTGAAAAACTCCTCCAATCGACAGGTCTTACTTTTTATACAATGATAACTCAAGGAATTGGAGCAATTATAAATATAATACTTGATCCGATTTTTATATTTGGTCTTTTTGGTTTTCCAAAATTGGGAGTTAAGGGTGCAGCAATCGCTACAGTCTTAGGTCAAATCATAGGAGCTTTAGTTGGACTAGGACTAAATATAAGAAAGAATAAGGAAATAAGATTTAGGTTTAGGGGATTTTCTGTATCTCATCTTATTTTAAAGGAGATTTTTGCTATAGGACTTCCAGCAGCTTTAATGAATGCTATAACTTCTTTTGCAGTATTTTTCATAAATACAATTCTTGCAGGTTTTGGTCAATCAGCTATAGCAGCATATGGGGTAATGTTTAAGTTGCAAAGTTTCGAATTCATGCCGGTTTTAGGTATATCAAATGCCATGGTACCTATAGTTTCTTATAACTTTGGGGCAGGCAATGAGAAAAGAATAAAAGAAGCTATAAAATTATCTATATCTGCAGCAACTATTATGATAGTTTTTGGCATGATAATTTTTATGGTATTTCCAGTACCTATACTTAAGTTGTTTTCAGCAACACCAAAGATGATGGATATAGGAGTACCTATGATTAGGATAATTTCAATATCCTACCTACCAGTAGGATTCTCCATAGTATGTGCTTCAATTTTTCAATCCTTATCATCATCTGGAGTAGCTTTATTTGAACCTTTCTTAAGGCAATTTATAATCCTTCTTCCTCTTATGTACTTTATAAGAGAAAGGACAGGAAATATAAATATGATTTGGATATCCTTTATAATAGCAGAATTTTTTGCGGCATTTTATTGTGTATATTTTTTAAGACGTGACTATAAGCAAAAAATCGAAAAAAATCTATAAATTAAAAAATGGGACTGTAGCAGAATGATTAATCTTTCCAAAATTATTACAAGCTCCTCCACGACAATTTTACATCCATGAGATGTTAAGCTATCCTCAATTGTCTGTGAGTAATTTGTAATGATGCAAGGATAGAAATTCATAATTTTGCAACAGTCTCTTCTCTTTGTCAAAAAGCACTTATAAGCTCTAATAGTGAGCATTTATCAAAAAAAACGTTTGATAAAGAAAAATAATTCCTTTCTGATATAAGAAGTGATAATTACCATATTTTTAATTATCAGGAAAACGATATAAAGGAGACGATATGAAAGAAAAATATCTTGTCAAGAACAAACTACCTAAAAAAATTCTAGCTTGTGTTATTTCCTTATCAGTTTTAACTATAGCTTCTAGTGAGTCTTTTGCACAAGAAGATGTAGTAAATGACTCAAACATAGAAAATAAAGAAGTTATAAAAGAGCTTAAAAA
>NZ_JAXDSU010000078.1:0-15484 GCF_034090325.1 Anaerococcus porci | reverse complement strand
TTTACAAAGTCATAATCCATCATTTGGGCTTCGCTATCACCTTTTTGTCTTTTTTCAACTTGCTTTTCAAATCTACCCCTTTGATCATCTGCATCATTAAGCTCAGAGAAAGCATTTCCGATCTCTGCTCCTGATATAAATGCTTCAAATCTATAAGTTAGATTTTCATCATCATTTTTTCTTTTAGCAAGAGGAGATATGTCTACTGGGTAATCATATATAAATGTAGGTTGAATTAAAGTGTCTTCTACAAATTCATCAAAGAATTCTGCTACTATTTCTCCCCATGTATCCTTTACTTCTACATTTTTCTCTTTGGCAATGGAAACTGCATCTTCATATGATTTAATCTCATTAAAATCTACTCCGCATGCATCTTTTATAGAATCAATCATTGTAATTCTCTTCCAAGGAGCTTTAAGTTCTATTTCATGTTCTCCATATTGAACTTTTGTAGTTCCTAGAACATTTTGAGCAACTTGAGAAATCATTTCTTCTGTAATTTTCATCATATCTTCATAGTCAGAATATGCTTCATATAACTCAATTGAGGTATATTCAGGATTATGTGTTGTATCCATTCCTTCATTTCTAAACATCCTACCCATTTCATATACCTTGTCAAAGCCACCTACTATAAGTCTTTTTAAGTATAGTTCATTTGCAATTCTTAAATACATATCTATATCTAAGGTATTGTGGTGAGTAATAAATGGTCGTGCACTAGCTCCACCTGCTATAGTATTTAAGATTGGAGTTTCTACTTCAAGATATCCCCTATTATCTAAGAACTTTCTTATTTCTGAAATTATTTTACTTCTTAGAATAAATACTTCCTTAACTTCTGGATTTACTATTAGGTCAACATATCTTTGCCTATATCTAATATCAGGATCTTTAAGACCATGCCATTTTTCTGGTAGGATTTGAAGTGATTTTGATAAAAGTTCACTTTTTTCTGATTCTATGGAAATTTCTCCTTGATTTGTTTTAAATACTTTACCTTCTACTCCTACTAAATCCCCTATATCATAAGCTTTGGTTTCTCTGAAGTCATCTCCCATGATATTTTTCCTATTTACTATTTGGATTTGTCCTTTTGAATCTTGGATATCCATAAAGCTCATATTACCATGACCACGTCTTGCCATTATTCTTCCAGCAATTCTTACGTTTTTACCTTCAAATTCTTCAAAGTTATCTCTAATATTCTTTGATAAAGTTCTATTTCTAAAGTTTACAATTTCATATGGATTTTTTCCATCTTCTTTGAGTTTTTCAAGCTTTTCTCTTCTAATTTGAAGCATTTCATTAGGATCTTGATTCATATTCTTAGCCATAAAGTCTCCTATCTTATTTCTTTTATTACATAGTAACATTTACCATTTGGTGTATTTACTTCTACTTTATCACCCTTTTTTCTACCTAATAAAGCTTCACCTACAGGCGACTCGTTTGATATCAATCCTTCTAAGGGGTTAGATTCAGCAGTACCTACAATCTTATAAGTTAACTCTTCATCAAATTCTTCATCATAGATTAAAACTTCATTACCAACATTTACCTCTTCTGAGTTTAAGTTTTCTTCAAAAGTTTTAGCATGTCTTATCATATCTTCAACTTTTGCAATTCTTGATTCTACTTCACCTTGTTCATTTTTTGCCTCATCATAATCAGCATTTTCTGAAAGGTCACCAAAAGATCTAGCTACTTTAATTTTTTCAGCTATTTCTGGTCTTCTTTTAGTTTTTAAATATTCAAGTTCATCTTGCAATTTTTGTAAATATTCTTTTGATAGTATTACTTCTTTTTGTTCTGACATTTTATCATCCTTTCAACATAGATTTATAATTGTTAAGTACATCCATAACTTCATCTATATTTTTTAATTTATTTATTTTATCACGTATTTTACTAGAATTTTCAAGCCCTTTTAAATAAGCTGATACATGTTTTCTCATTTGAGTTATTACAAGTTTTTCATCTTTGTATAAAAGCTCTAATTCATATTGTTCTATAATTTGATCTATAAGCTCTTCGGGACTTGGTTTTTTATAATTGCCATTTTTTATATATTCTTTAATTTCTCTAAATAAGAACGGATTACCCATAGCCCCTCTGGCAAGCATTACCCCATCAGCCAAGGTCTCTTCCATTATATTTATAAAGTCTTCTACAGAAAATATATCCCCATTTGCAATAACTGGTATGGATAAATTTTCTTTAAGTTTTTTTATATCCTCCCAAGAAGCTTTCCCAGAATAAAATTGCTCTTTTGTTCTTGCATGTAAAATTACATAGTCTATTCCACAATCTTGGGCAATTTTTCCAATTTCTAAATAGTTTTTATTATTTTCATCTATACCAAGTCTAAACTTTATATTTAGTTTTTTCTTAGAAGATTTTCTCAGTATTTTACATATTTCTTCAACTCTTTTTGGTTCAGCCATAAGTTGACATCCTTCACCATTTTTTGTGATTTTTGCAACAGGACAACCCATATTAAATGATATTTCAGAAATATTATCCATTACTTCAATTTTATCTTTTATAACTTTTTCTATTACATCAAGCTTTCTACCAAATACTTGAACATTGCAATTTTTTTCCCTTTCAGAGATAAAAAGAAGATCATCTGTTTTTTTATTATCATAATAAAGGGCATTACAAGAAACCATCTCAGTGAAAGTCTTGTCTGCCCCATATTTTTCACAGATTAACCTAAATCCTACATCTGATACACCAGCTAATGGAGCTAGCATAATCTGTTTATTTTTTAATTGTTCTCTCATATATTAATCTTAAGCCTTCTAAAGTAAGATCATTTTCTACTATTTCAATATACCTACTTTCAGATGCTAGAAGCTCAGAATAACCACCTGTTGATACAATTTTAATATCTTCTTCACTGACATTTTCGAGTTCAATTACTTCTTTTATAAGCTCTCCTATAATTCCATCTATAAGACCTATATAACCATAGACCATTCCTGAATTTATTGATTCTATTGTATTTTTAGCAATGGCAGTCTTTGGATCATGGAGTTCTATTCTTGGAAGCTGTGCTGTTCTTGATATTAGTGCATCAAGACTTGTCTTAAATCCTGGAGCAATTGAGCCACCTAAATATTGGCCTTTTTGATTTACTACATCAAAAGTTGATGCAGTTCCTAAGTCTACAACTATAGTAGGTCCACCATAAAGTTCATATGCAGCAACAGCATCTACTATTCTATCAGTACCAACTTCCCTTGGATTATCATATTTTATATCAATGCCAGTTTTTGTTCCAATACCTACAATCATAGCCTCTCTTTCGAAAAACTTTCTATTGGCTGATTGCCACGAATAAAGGACATCTGGAGCAACTGATGAAATAATAGTAGCTTCTATATTATTCTTGTCAATATTATGTATTACAAGTATATTATAGATTGTTTGCACTAACTCATCACTTGTTGCAATCAGATTCGTTGTTATTCTAAATCTTGTTTTTAATTTATTTTTGTTGTAAACACCGATAACAGTATTTGTATTTCCAACATCTACTACAAGTAGCATACATTCTCCTAATTTTCATATCGTTATTATATTAACTCTAATATAATACATCACTTAAAGTAATTTTTCAAGCTATTTACCTAGCTTATATTTTCTAATAAGTGTATTTATCTCTTCTATATCTTCAACTTTAACTTGGGCTTGTTCTCTTCCTTCTTGATGATCTTTTTTTGTAATTATTACAAGATCTCCTTTTTCCTTATCAAATCCCCATTTCTTAAGTTCCTTGTAGGTATAAAAAGAATCATTTAAAAGTAGACCATTTTTTGCTACATAAAGTTTTGATTTTGTATTTAGAAAAAACACTATACCCATTACTATCATTACAGTAGCTGTAATTAGGGCTGTTTGATTTTTTGTCTTAAATCCTGTATACAAGTTAAATACACCTGTAAAGATTAATAACGCAAATAGGATATACTCCATTGTACTTGATCTTTTACCAAATCCTCTTACATCACCCTCAAGTTCTCTTTTCGATTTTTTTGACTTATATAACTTATAGATAAGCCAAGCTATAAGTCCTAGATAAATTATTATAATAAACTTATCAAATTGATTATTCATATGATATTTCCTTTCTTTTTATTTAAACTTAAAAAATAAGGCTTTTTTCATTAATGAAACAAGCCAAATTTATAAGTATATTTTCCTTATTACTTTACTCGTAAACTTCTCTTTTTAAAACCCCTATAAAAGGAAGATTTCTATAAAGTTGATTATAGTCAAGACCGAAGCCTACTACAAATTCATTTGGTATCTTAAATCCTACCCAATCTGCTTTAATTTCTATAAGTCTTCTTTCAGGCTTGTCTAGAAGTGCTACAATTTTTACTGAATTTGCCCCTCTTTTTTCAAGGGATCTCCTAAGTGCTTCTAAAGTCCTACCTGTGTCTATAATATCTTCTACCAATAAAACTTCCTTATTAGTAATATCTGTATCAAGATCTTTCATAATCTTAACATTTCCTGATGATTCTGTAGATGCCCCATAGCTTGAAACGTCCATAAATTCTAAAGTACAATTAATATTGATATTTTTAGAAAGCTCAGCCATAAACATAATTGAACCTTTCAAAATCCCAACAATTACAAGTTCATTCTTATCTTTATAATACTCATTAATTTGACTTGCAAGTTGTTTTATTCTCTTAGTCAAACTTTCTTCATCTATTAGGACTTTTTCTATTTTTTCTTCTAATTCTTCTCTCATACTTCCTCCGCACATATCATCAAAATTTTCTTTGTCTTATGAGTGATTTTATAATCATCAGACCTTCTAAGACCAACTATCCAAACCAATTTATCATTTATAAAAACTAAGGGTATTTTATCCCTCATATTCTTATCTATTTTTTCATCTATAAAGAAATCCTTTAACTTTTTTTTCTTGTTATTATAAAAATTAAAGCTATCACCAGATCTTCGGCTTCTTATCTTAATAGGCAAATTCACTAATTCATAATCAAAAAAAACTGATCCTTTTTTATTTATGCTTTTAAAATCTTCTTTATTAACTAAATGTAAGCTTATTTTATAAGATGAGAACTCTTTAATATCACCTATATTTAAAAATATAAGTCCTTCTTCTTTATTATAGTAAGTATTTTTATATAAATCATAAGTTTTATAATTTTTATAAAGTATTAAGTCGTTCTTAATAATTTTCTTTCCTAAATCTAGTCTTGTAATTTGTGAAAAGTCATCTAGATTTTTTTTGGAAAAATTATTAATATTTCCATTTATATGTGAAATAGATCTTCTTAAAATTCTATTTCTTAGACCTTTATCTAAGCTTTCAAAACTCTTTTTATCAAAGGATATAAAATTTTTATCCTTTTTTACTATTATTTCATTAAGCTTTTTATCTTCAATATCTCTTAATATATCTACATCACTTTTTGCAAGATTTGAAAGTGAGATAAGAGAATTTTTAAAATTCGGATTTATTTTCTCTATCTCTGGGATTATATCAAGTCTTATTTTATTTCTAGTATAGTCAATCTCAAGATTGGTATAATCTATATGGTAGGGGATTTTTTCTTCATTTAAATATCCTACAATTTCACTTTTTGAAAAATCCATTATAGGCCTTATTATGAATTCATTTTTATAATCCATTGCCTTAAGTCCCTCAATACCAGTACCTCTAATTATTCTCATAAGAACAGTTTCAGCTTGGTCATCCATATTGTGGGCTATGGCAATCTTATTTCCACTTACTTTTTTTCTAATTCTTTCAAAGAATTTATACCTTAAAACTCTTCCAGCTTCTTCAGACGAAAGTGACTTTTCTTTAGCATATTCATCCATAGACTTATGGTCAGAATAAAATTTAAGCCCTAAATCTTCACTTGTTTTTTTTACAAGCTCTTCGTCCTTATAAGCATCTTTTCTATGTAAATGATTCAGATGGGCAAGTATAATTTCAAGTTCATAGTCCTTTTTTATTTCATTTAAAAGATAGATTAAAAACTGGCTATCAGGTCCTCCACTTGCTCCAACTATTATAGTATCATTTTTATTTATTAGATTTTCTCTTCTTATTGTTTGCAAAAACCTATTTATTATTGTCTTTGTAGACATATTCATCCTTTTTTACCATGCCTAATTTTTCTCTTGCTATTTTTTCTTTAAAGGCATCGGTATTTCTATTCTCATAATCTTTTTTAATATTTTCTATGTCATTTTTAACACTTTTTATATTCTTATCAGTAGTTTTTATCTGCTCAGTTAAATCGCTTGATTTTCTTTGTAGGCTTTGATTGTAAGACCTTGATATAAAAAATACTATAAAAAATATTAATATTACAAAAAGTAAAAAGCGTGTATTTTTTTTTCTTCTATTTTTTATATATCTTTCATACTTATTCATCTATAACCTCATACATAGCTTCTGCGTTGTTTTTTTTGGCACCATCAATTATCTCAAGAACCCTTACTTTAAGATTGCTCTTACCGAAGCTTATATCAATTATATCTCCCACTTCTACAAGACTTCCCGGTTTTGCCAAATCCCCATTAAGCTTAACCCTTTCATTTAGACATGCATCTTTTGCTACTTGTCTTCTCTTAATTATTCTAGAATTTTTTAAAAATTTATCAATTCTCATATATATCACCTTTTTTAATTATAACAAATAAATACCGCTTTAGTCCATAAAGGAAATACTTATCTTAAAAGTTTAAAAAACGAGTATAATGTTTGTGGTGATAAAATGAATAATATATTACATATAGACTGCGATGCCTTCTATGCTTCTTGTGAAGAACTTAGATATCCCAAACTTAAAAATCATCCTATGGCTGTTGGTGGACTTTCTAATAAATCAATCATTACTACAGCAAATTACAAGGCCAGAGAGTATGGTATTCACTCTGCTATGCCAGTTTTTATAGCCAAAAAACTCTGCCCTAATCTAGTAATAGTTGGTGTCGACAAAAAATATTATAAGGAAAAATCAATAGAGGTTTTTGATATTATAGAAAAATATGCCAAAATAAAAGAACAAGTCTCTATAGATGAAGCTTATCTCTTAGTTGAAGATAAGGAAAACAGAATTAAGAAAGCCAAAAGAATTCAAAAAGAGGTAATGGAAAAAACCGGAATAGGTGTTTCTATTGGTATATCCTATAATAAATTTTTAGCTAAAATATCAAGTGATTGGAATAAACCCCTAGGCATTAAAGAAATTAAATCCTCTGATATTCCTCATATACTTAAAGATTTGGATATAAGTAAAGTTCATGGCCTTGGAAAAAAGTCAACTAAGAAGCTTAGAAATATAGGAATTCACAAAATAGAAGACCTTTTATTATTAGATGAAGAATTTTTAAAAAATCTTTTTGGAAAACAAGGCTCTTATGTATACCACGTTATAAGAGGAGAAGACAATAGGAAAGTAGAAATATCATCTAAAAGAAAATCTATAGGAAGAGAGTTCACTTTCAAGGAAAATACCCTAGATTTGAGAATTCTTCATTCTTATATAGATGAAATCGCTAAAATACTTGAATCTGATATGAATGATAGGGATATTAAAGCTTATACCTTAAATCTTAAAATTAAAACAGAATATTTTAAAACTCATACCAGATCTCATACTCAAGAAGTTCCTATATATAAAAAAGAGGATATAGCTTCTATTTCTAAAGATTTGTTAGAAAAACTTATTTCAAACGAAAAATTCAGGCTTCTTGGTATTTCCTTGTCAAATCTTTCAAAAAATAACCATACCCAACTTTCCTTATTTGACTAAAAAAGCTGTCGCAAAATTTTAATTGCAACAGCTTTCTTTTATTCTTCTATGTCTAGCTCTTCTTGTGTATCTTCTTTTTTATCTTCTTCTATTTTGTCCTTTTTACTAGGATTTATAGAATTTCTAAGTTCTTGTTCTATTTGAGATAAAAGCTCTTCATTTTTCTCTAGTAGTTCTTTAACATTTTCCCTACCTTGACCAAGCTTCTCTCCCTTATAAGAATACCAGCTACCAGCCTTTTCTACTATATCCTTATCTGCTGCAGCATCTAAAATAACTCCAGATTTTGATATACCAGTTCCATACATAATATCAAATTCTACTACCTTAAATGGAGGAGCCACTTTATTTTTAACAACTTTAACGCGGGTTCTATTACCAATCATTTGGTCACCTTGTTGGATTGTTTTTATTCTTCTTATATCAAGTCTTACTGATGAGTAAAATTTAAGAGCTCTACCACCTGTTGTTGTTTCTGGATTACCAAACATAACACCAATCTTTTCCCTAAGTTGGTTTATAAATATTACAGTTGTGTTAGATTTTGAAATGACACCAGTAAGTCTTCTTAAAGCCTGACTCATAAGTCTTGCTTGAAGACCCATGTGGCTATCTCCCATTTCTCCTTCAATTTCAGCCCTAGGAACCAAGGCTGCAACTGAATCTATTACAACTAAGTCTACTGCTGCAGACCTTACTAAAGATTCTGTTATATCTAGAGCTTGTTCTCCTGTATCTGGTTGAGATAGGATAAGTTCGTCTATATTAACCCCTAATCTTTTTGCATATTCAGCATCTAGGGCATGCTCTGCGTCTATAAAAGCGCAAGTATTTCCTAGCTTTTGGTCTTCTGCTATACAATGAAGGGTAAGAGTTGTCTTACCTGATGATTCAGGTCCAAATATTTCCACAACTCTTCCTCTTGGAAGTCCTCCAACCCCAAGAGCCATATCAAGGTTTATTGCCCCAGTTGGTATTACAGATACATCAACCTTAGGTGCTTCGCCCATTTTCATGATTGCACCCTTACCATATTTTTTCTCAATATTTTTAAATGCCTGACTTAAAGCTTTCTCTTTATCGTTAGCCATATTTTTCACATCCTTTACATATCATCTAAGTTGAGTACTTTTTTATTTTTAACTAAATAATCTATGCCTGAATAAACTGTAAGAATTACAGCTAGATAAAATATTACTAGTCCAATAGAATTTAGTGTGTTATTGTTTAATAAAAGTAAAACAGTAGAAATACATTGACTTAGAGTTTTAGCCTTTCCACCTTTACTTGCTGCTATTGTAATATTATTGCTTGCTGCAAGTGTTCTTAGCCCTGTGATTATTAACTCTCTTGCTATAATTAAAATAACTGCCCAGTTAGGAACTATATTTGATGAAGTTAATAGAATAAAACCTGCCATAGTTAAAATTTTATCTACAAGTGGATCCATAAACTTACCAAATGTCGTAACTAGATTTCTACTTCTTGCAAGATGTCCATCTAGAGCGTCTGTAAGAGCTGCTATAGCATAAATTATTGCAGCTATATTATACATTTTACCAAAAATTAAATATAATACCACAAATATTGGAACCATAAACATTCTTACTGTTGTAACTTTATTAGCTATATTCATATCATTCTCCTTTTAAATAAGATTCATCTACCAAAACTTTTCTAGGTTTACTTCCTTCATAGCCTCCTATAACTCCTCTATTTTCAAGCTGGTCAATTATTCTTCCAGCTCTAGCATAACCTATCTTAAGCTTTCTTTGTAAAAGTGAAACTGATGCAGTATTTTCACTAATAATTATCTCAATAGCTTCATCAATTAGTTCATCTTCATCTTCATTTTCAACTACCTTGGTCTTTTCCTCTACTGTTTCTATAGCCTTTTGATCATATTCATTTTCTCTGGACTCTTTTATATAATTAACCACCCTTAAAACCTCAGAATCTGAAACAAAAGCACCTTGAATTCTCATAGGTTTCATTGCATCAGATGGGGAGAATAACATATCTCCTTTACCAAGTAAAGTTTCAGCTCCACTCATATCAAGAATTGTTCTTGAATCAATTTGACTTGTAACAGCAAAGGCAATCCTTGATGGAATATTTGCCTTAATAGTACCTGTTATTACATCAACAGTAGGCCTTTGTGTAGCTATTATTAAATGTATACCACATGCCCTAGACTTTTGAGCAAGTCTTGTTATATAATCTTCAACCTCACCTGCCGCTGTCATCATAAGGTCAGATAACTCATCTATTATTATCACAACATATGGAAGTTTTTCGATTTTTTCATCCATTTCTTGATATGCTCTATATGATGATATATCTCTTACATGATTTTCTTCAAATAATTTATATCTTCTCTCCATCTCCCTTATCGCCCAAAATAGAGATGATGAAGCCTTTTTAGGATCAGTTATTACTGGCATTATAAGGTGTGGTATACCGTTATATATGGATAGCTCTACTATCTTCGGATCTATAAGTAAAAGTTTTACCTCGTCTGGAGAATGCTTGTAAAGAATTGACATAATTATTGTATTTATACAAACACTCTTACCAGAGCCTGTTGCTCCTGACACTAAAAGATGAGGCATTTTTTCAATAGCAGAAACCATTGGTCTTCCTGATATAGATTTACCCAAGACAAATGGAAGTTGTCTATCATTTTTAATAAACTCATCACTTGCTATCATTTCCTTAAGGCCTACAACCTCTTTTTGTGAGTTTGGAACTTCAATTCCAACATGACTTTTCCCAGGAATCGGTGCTTCTATTCTTATATCACTTGTTGCAAGAGCTAAGGAAAGGTCATCAGAAAGATTTAATATCTTTGATACTTTGACCCCTCTTTGTGGCTTTAATTCAAAACAAGTTACAGTAGGTCCTATATTTATTTGAACAATCTTACTCTTTATACCAAATGAATCAAGACATTCCTCTATTCTTTGGGCCTTATCTTTTATATCTTCTCTATCTTCTTCACTTGAATCATTCCTATCATCTAAAAGATCAATCGAAGGATACTTATAATTTATGCTATATTCTTGTTTATAAGTTTCATCAAAATCCGAAAAATCAACTTGTTTCGACTTATATGAATTTATCTTTGCGGTTTCAAAAACCTTGTCAAAATCATCATTTTTTTTGTTTTCTATGTCTTTTTTATTCTCATCTGAATTTTCTTTTTTATTTGATTTTTTTGAATTAATTATAAGCTTATCTTTATCAAAATCTCTTACATTTTGCTTGAATTTTACATTTTTTATTTTCTGAAGTTTTTTCTCTCTTATAATTGTTTTGATTTTATTGTATACTTTCTTAAATTTATCACTTGTAAAACTTATAATTATAATAATCTTATCTTTTATCTTGATAAAATAATCCTTATAAGATAGTCCACTAATATTTTTTAATAATATAAGCCAAAGAATTAAATAAAATAAGATTATTCCAACTACACCTATAAAACTTTCTAAGTGATAACCTATCCTTGTACCTATTAAACCTCCACTAGTTTTTATCATTTTTTCTGTATTTCTAAGTGAAATATCCAAAGAGCTTGATAGATATTTTAAAGATAAAATTATACCAGTAAAAAGCATAAGAATATAGGATATTAAAAACATCTTAATATTTTTAATATATTTGTCCAAAAAAGCATATAAGAAACTTACAAATATTGAAATAGGAACCAAGTATGAAATAAGTCCAAAGGCCATAAAACTATTATATGTAATAAAATCTCCTAAACTTCCTGTATTTGGTAGAAGTAGGAAAATGAAGCAAACAAAAGATAAGAACATCATAAAAACTGAAAATGATTTCTTATTAAAATTCTTTTCTTTTTTACCATTATTATATTTAGTTTTTTTTCTTTTCCTATTGCTATTAGTATTTGCCATATATACCTCTCTTTAGATTATATAACAACAAGAAAAATAAATAAACTGCCATTAGGCAGCTTCAAGTTCTCTACAAATATTTAAGACAAGGCCACAAAGGGCCTTCCTTTAATATCTTTGTAGTTAGTATATTTATTAATCTTCTTTATTAGATTTTTCTTTTTCTTCTATTAGTAGGGCCTTTCTTGAAAGATTAATCCTACCTTGTCTATCAATATCTGTAACCTTAACTCTTATCTTATCTCCAACTGATAAAACATCTTCAACCTTCTCAGTCCTCTTTGTATCGATTTGAGATATGTGTAAAAGTCCTTCTTTACCTATAGCAATTTCTACAAAGGCACCGAAGTTCATAATTCTTTTAACTTCACCTTCATAAATATCTCCTGCTTTAGGGTTTGTTACTATTGACTTAATCATCTCTATAGCTTCTTTTCCACTATCACCATCATTTGATGCAACGGTTATATGACCATCATCTTCAGTTTCTATCTTAACTCCTGTTGCATCAATTATTTTGTTGATAGTCTTTCCACCAGAACCAATTACATCCCTAACTTTTTCTGGATCTATGTCTATGGAAAAAATTCTTGGTGCATACTTTGAAAGATCATCTCTTGGCTTTTCTATTGCTCCTGTAATAACATCAAGGATTTTAAATCTTGCTTGTTTGGCATCATATAAAGCATCTTTTAAAACTTCTCTATTGATTCCTGCAATCTTCATATCCATTTGAAGAGCTGTTATACCATCTTTAGTCCCTGCTACCTTAAAGTCCATATCGCCTAGATGATCTTCCAATCCCTGTATATCTGTTAGAATTGATATAGAATCATCTTCTTTTATAAGTCCCATAGCAATACCTGCCACAGGTTTCTTAATTGGTACACCTGCATCCATTAAGGCAAGTGTTGAACCACAAATTGAAGCTTGTGATGATGAACCATTTGATGAGAGCACTTCACTTACAACCCTAATAGTATAAGGAAAATCACTTTGATCCGGCAAGACAGGTATTAAAGCTCTTTCTGCCAAACGTCCATGACCTATTTCACGTCTTCCTGGACCTCTTAGAGGTCTTATATCTCCTACACAAAATGGTGGAAAATTATATTGGTGTATATATCTTTTTGTTACCTCTTGTCTATTCATAGAGTCAATAACTTGTTCTTCTCCAGGCGAACCAAGAGTAAGAACTGATAATACTTGAGTTTGTCCACGTTTAAATAAACCTGAACCATGGGTACGAGGTAGAAGACCTACTTCTGCAGAAAGTGGTCTGATTTCTGTCATCTTACGTCCATCGGGCCTAATCTTATCAATAGAAATCATTCTTCTAACTTCTTTTTTCATGATAGAATCTACAGTCTTGTGAATCTCATCTTCACTTTCTGGATATTCTTCTAAGAAGTCTTCTTTGCAAGCTTCTTCTATTTTAAATATATCATCTTCTCTTTTAACCTTATCAGTTGTTCTTATAGAGTTTTTGATTTCTTCTGTATATTTATCTTTAATTTTTCTTTGAAGTTCAGTTTCAACTTCTTTTTCAACTTCCATCTTTTCTTTACCAATATCATCTATAATAGTTTGGATAAAGGCACACATTGATTTTATTTCTTCGTGAGCTATCATCATAGCTTCGAGCATTTCTTCTTCTGAAAGTTCATTTGCTCCAGCTTCTACCATGTTGATAGCATCTGCGGTACCTGCTACTGTAAGATTTAAAGAAGTTTTTTCTCTTTGATTCATATTTGGGTTTACAACAAATTCACCATCTACATATCCAACATTAACTGCAGCAACTGGTCCAAAGAATGGGATATCAGATATTCCCAAAGCAATTGAGGCACCAATTGTAGTCATACAATCTGGTTCGTTATCTTCATCAACTGAAAATGGTGTTGCTATAACTTGTACATCGTTATAGAAGTTTTCAGGAAATAGTGGCCTAAGAGGTCTATCCATTTGACGAGAAATCAAAACCGCATCATCAGTAGCCTTGCCTTCTCTTTTAATAAATCCACCTGGTATCTTTCCTACAGCATAAAGTTTTTCTTGATAGTCACAAATTAATGGGAAAAAGTCAATTCCCTCCCTTGGCTTATCACTTGCAACAGCAGTAACTAAGAGGATTGTATCACCACGTCTTATTATACATTCTCCATTAGTTTGCTCAGCAAGCTTTCCGATTTTTATAGAAAAATCTGATCCATGTTGTGACTTATATTCATAAGTTTTTTCCATATTTTCTCCTAACTACAAAAAAAGCGGGAAAATCCCGCCATATTTAACTATTTTCTTAATCCAAGTTTTTCAATGATTTGACGATATCTATCAATATCATTATTCATAAGATATGTTAAAAGACCTTTTCTACGTCTAATCATTTTGAAAAGTCCTCTTCTTGAAGAGTGGTCTTTCTTATTAGCCTTTAAGTGTTCTGTAAGATCTTTGATTCTTTTTGTAAGAATAGCAATTTGTACCTCTGGTGAACCTGTGTCTTTTTCATCTTTTTGGAAATCTTTTATTATTTGTGTTTTTTCTTCTTTGTTTAACATATATCTATCCTCCTAAATTTCAATACGCCCAAACCATGAAACAGTTCGAGGAAACTTAATCCATAGTTAAGGTATCTTTGATATTATACCAAATATATTTTATTTTGCAAAGATGTTTTTAACTTAAAAAATTCAACTTTTTTAAAAAAATACTAGTAATTTTTTTGAAATTATTATAAAATAGAATTGATAATGAATTTAATTATCAAATAACGAGTAAGGAGTATGTAATGAAATTTACTGATGATATGAAAGAATTAATCTCAAAACAACTTGCCTATATAGCAACGGTTGATAATAATGGACTTCCTAACATTGGACCTAAAAGAACCATGAGAATACTTGAAGATGGCAAATTTATCTACTGTGAAAATACTGGTGGTAGACATCATGCTAATATCAAGGATAATGGTAAAATTATTATCTGTTATGTTGATAGAGACAATAATCATGGATATAGATTTGAAGGAAGAGCCGAATCTTATACAGATGATGAACATATAGCTCTTGCAGAAAAAACTGTTGGTGTAAAACCAAAGGCTGCAACTATAATAATAAATATAGAAAAAATCTATACTCTAGACTCTGGTCCTAAAGCTGGAAAATCAATAGGTTAATCCTGATATCTAAATGAGTATATACTATTATAATTTCATAACAAACTAGAATAAATTCTTTCTAGTTTTTATCTACAATAAAAATGCACCTACTGTTTTTCAGTTTAGTGCATTTTTATTTATAGATTATTTTAAAACTTATCTATTTCTCTTAGATTTAAATAAGACAATACTTGATGTTGCAATTAGTCCAAGAATACTTGAAAGACTAGAAACACCAGTTTTTGGATTTGATACTTCATTATTATTTAATTTTCTTATAGATTTTATTTCTTTGCTTGTTTTATTTTCTGGTTTCTCACCTGGTTCTTCTGTTCCCGGTTTTTCGCCTAAATTTTCTTTTCCTGTTTCTTCTTTACCTGTGTCTTTTTTGCTACCATCTAAATTATTATTCTTACCATTACCACTTAGGCTCAAGCCGTGAAATATTTTTGAAGGAAAGTCTTCTTTTCCAGTTCTAAACATATAATTTAGTTCTCTAGCAACCTTTATTATATCATCACTAGCCATAACTAATGATTCTTTATCATTTATATCAATATTATTTTCTTTAATTAATTTTTTCAATT
>NZ_JAXDSU010000054.1:0-35195 GCF_034090325.1 Anaerococcus porci | reverse complement strand
ATTAAATTCTTTATTATCTGCCATTAATTCTCTAGATAAAATATGGGTATCAGAAATAATGGTAAAGCTTATCTTATTTTTATCTTTATTCAAAATTACACTTCCTTGTACACTTTCTTTATATCAATATACCATAAGAGTATTGATTTATAAATTAGGAGATTTTTCTTTTTGTTTTTGAAAAAACTTGCTATTTTACTGTATTTAAATTTACAATTTTTAAAAAGATTGAATTAATTTTATAAAAAAATTTAAATTTAATCTTGACTAATTTACTAGGTGTTGTATAATTGCTCATATAGTAAAAGACAATGAAAAGAAGAGTAGCTTTTTGAATTCTTTACAGAGAGGTTTTTTAGCTGAGATAAACCAAGATGAAAGAAAGTGAAATGCATCTTTAAGTCTTGCACCGAAGTTTTGAGGCTGCAACGGAATCTCCCGTTATCGAGATAAGAGTTTTTTAAGACTCTGAGAGATTTTAAATTCTTTTAGAATTTATCATAATTAAGGTGGAATCACGGTAGCTCGTCCTTTTTGGGATGGGCTTTTTTGTTGTTTTTATATAAAATAAAAAGGAGGATTTATGAAGTATAACTCAAAAATTGTAGGATTAGCATTAGTATCAACATTAATTTTTTCAGGGTGCAAAAGTCAATTAAATAGTGACAATCATAAGTCAAATGTTGACAGTAATATTAGCTCAACTGCAACAAAGGAAATTAATGAAGCTAATAAAGAAGTGGTAGACGCCCAAAAAATTGCAAATGAGAATGCAAAAAAAGATATTTCTGAAGAACCAAGATATAATGATACTATAAAGCTTGGTTACTCAGGAGATCTTTGCTTGGGTGCACCAAACATCGCAAATCTTAATGGATACTTTAAACAAAAGGATATAAATGTAGAATTTGTAAATACAAAGCAAGCAAAAGATGCCTTAGGAACTGGTAAAATAGATGGACTTGTTGGAGAGTTCGCAGGTATGGTAGTTCCAACAACAAAAGGTCTTGACATAGTATTTTCATCAGCATCCCATACTGGATGTAAATCACTTTACGTACTTAGTGATAGCAAAATTCAAGAAACAAAGGAGCTTGAAGGTAAAAATCTAGCTATAACAAATGGTATAGGAAACTCAAACCATAATACAGCTTTAAGATTTTTTAACCACGATAATGTAGATCCTGATAAGGTTACTTACAAGCAAGTTGATAATTCTGCTGTAATTCAAGCTATGGAAAGTGGAGAAATTGATTCAGCAGTTCTAGATGACCAATTTGCTAAGCAATTTGTAGATGAGGGTAAGATTAGGACAATTAGATCAATGACTCATGATGAAGATTTCGGAAGAGAAGTTTGCTGTGTACTTGTCTTTAATGGTACTTTTGCAAAGGAAAATCCACTTATAGCTGATAATGTAGCTACAGCTATTCAACAAGCAAATGATTATATGCATAATAATCCAGAAGAAGCAACCCAAAAGCTATATGATAATAACCTTGCAAGCGGTGACTTTGATGCAGGTCTTGAGCTTGTAAAATCATATAACTACTCAGTTAAAAATGATATAGCAGAAGAAACACTTAAATCAGTATTCACAGACTATAAGGAAATTGGACTTATAGAAGACGAAAGAAGTGTAGATGATTTAATGAAACAATATTGGTTACCAATGGGTAGCTTTTATAAGAAAAATTAAGGAAGGTCCTCCGGGACCTTTCTAATTTAGAAAGGGATTTTATGACTAATATAAAAAAGAATAATTTATCGAATAATTCAATAAAAAGATTTATGCCGATTATATTTGGTATTTTTGCTATATTGGAATATTTATTTATGAAAAATCATGCCCCTAAAGCCATAGCAAGTCCAGTTTATCTTTATTTTCTAGTAGCTTTATTAGCTTTATATGGGATATTTTTTCTTATATCCTTAAAAAATGAGAAACTTAAAGATAAATTATCCTATATGGCAGCCATATATTCATTTTTCTTTATTATTTTAATAATTTATGACATATTAACCTTAAAAACTCAAATCTTGCCCCTTCCATATTTTGCATGGATTGATATGATTTTTAACTCAATGATTGCAGACAAGGGATTTTTATTAGAGTCCTTACTAGCAAGTCTTAAGTTATTATTTACAGGATACTTTATAGGGGCAGTACTTGGTATAATTACCGGTATTTTTGCAGGATATTCTAGAAGAATTGATTATTGGGTAGATCCATTTTTAAAACTTCTTGGACCAATACCTACAACAACATGGATTCCTATAGTTATGGTTCTTGCAACAAGTTTATTTGCTGGAGCAGTATTTATAATATCTTTAGGAGTTTGGTTTCAAACAACTCTTGCAACTATGACTGGTATAAAAAATGTAGATAAATCTTATTATGAAGTTGCAAGAACTCTTGGTGCAAATGAAAATGAATTAGTAAGAAAAATTGCTATTCCATCAGCTACTCCAAATATATTTCAAGGTCTTATTTCAGCAATGAGTTCAGCTTGTACATCTTTAATAGTTGCAGAAATGCTTGGTGTTGAGTCAGGACTTGGTTGGTATATAACATGGAAGTCATCATGGGCTGACTATTCAGCTATGTATGGTGCTATAATTTTATTAGCCTTAACTTTTATTGTAGTGAATCTCCTATTAAAGAAAATATCAAATAGGGTCCTTATATGGCAAAAGGAGTTTTAAATGACAAAGCTTGAATTAAAAAATGTATCAAAAACTTTTGATAGAATGGATTTGAATGAAAAGACCCATGCCTTAAAGGATATAAACCTATCTATAAAAAACAATGAATTCATTTCAATAGTTGGGCCGTCAGGATGTGGTAAGTCAACCTTGCTAAGGCTTATATCAGGACTTATAAAACCAAGTGTGGGAGAAATTCTTTTGGATGGAAAAAAAGTCCAAGGTCCTTCTTCAAGAAAGGGCATGGTATTTCAAAAACCAACTCTTTTTCCTTGGCTTACTGTTAAAGAAAATGTAGGTTTTTCAGGAACTCTTAAAGGTGAAAGTTATATAAGTGATGAAAATATTTATGATTTGCTTGAAAGGGTAGACTTAAAAGATTTCAAAAATTCCTACCCAAAGCAGTTATCAGGTGGAATGGCCCAAAGAGTTTCTTTAATAAGAACTATGGTAAATAAGCCAGAAATATTTCTATTAGATGAACCTCTTGCAAGTCTTGATGCCTTTACTAGGATGGACATGCAAGATTAAATATTAAATCTATGGACTGGAGAGAAAAATATTATGATTATGGTTACCCATGATGTTGAAGAGGCAGTTTATATGTCTTCTAAAATAATAGTAATGAAACCAAGACCTGGTAGGATAAAAAATATAGTTGATATTAATTTATCTTATCCAAGAGATAGGCTAAGTGATGAATTCGTTGATTATAGAAATACAATATTAAAAATATTAGATTATTAAAATGTTAAATTTATGTAAGAAAGAAGGTAAATTTGCAATTTTTTTTCTTTTTATTTTATTAAATGTTTGAAAATGCTTCTATGAGGGTATCCTTATTTAGAAAGTTCATTAGCTTAAAATCATTAAAAGGGAGGTAATATGAAAAATCCGATGGATAAAAATGGTTTAGGCGATAGTCTACCATCAAGAAATGAGAATAGGGGTAAAAACCCACAGATTTCAATGGCTCAAGGTATACCTGTTACAAATAATGAAACTGCAATGACAGCAGGAGCCAGGGGGCCTTTAGGAATACAAGATGCATGGCTTATGGAAAAACATGCTAATTTTAATAGAGAGGTTATACCAGAAAGAAGGATGCATGCAAAAGGATCCGGAGCTTTTGGTACATTTAAAGTAACCCATGATATATCAGATTTAACTAAGGCAAAAATCTTTCAAGAAGTAGGAAAAGAATGTGAAATGTTTGCAAGATTTTCGACAGTTGCAGGTGAAAGAGGGGCAGCTGACGCAGAAAGAGATATAAGAGGTTTTGCCCTTAAATTTTATACAGAAGAAGGAAATTGGGATTTGGTAGGCAATAATACACCAGTATTTTTCTTTAGAGATCCACATAAGTTTATTGATTTAAATCATGCTGTAAAAAGAGACCCAAGAACGAATATGAGATCTCCTAATACAAACTGGGACTTTTGGTCATCTTTACCAGAATCACTTCTTCAAGTAACTATAACTATGTCAGACAGGGGGATACCTTCATCATTTAGGTATATGCATGGATTCTCATCTCATACATATTCTCTTATTAGCCAAGACAATAAGAGAACATGGGTGAAATTTCACTTTAGAAGTCAACAAGGTATACAAAACTTTACTGACCAAGAAGCGGAGATTGTAAATGGGAAAGACAGAGAATCATCCCAAAAAGACCTATATGAGTCAATAGAGAAGGGTATGTATCCAAGATGGAAGATGTACATCCAAACTATGGATGAACAAGAAGCTTACGAACTTGATCGGAATCCATTTGATCTTACAAAAATGTGGCCTAAAAAAGATTACCCACTAAGAGAAGTTGGTATATTTGAGTTAAATAAAAATCCTGATAATTACTTTCAGGATGTAGAACAAGCTGCCTTTAACCCAGCAAATCAAATTCCTGGAGTATCTTATTCACCAGATAAGGTTCTTCAAGCAAGGCTTTTTATGTATGGAGATGCCCAAAGATATAGACTTGGCGTAAATCACCACCAAATTCCAGTAAATATGCCTAAGGGAATGAAAAAAGGTGACTATCATCCGTTCCATAGGGATGGCCAAATGAGAGTTGATGGGAATATTGGAAGTGAAAACCACTATGCACCAAATTCTTATGGCAACTGGACAACAAGCAAAAGAAATGATGAACCAACATTTAAAGTTACTGGTGATATGGGAAGATGGGACTTTAGAGAAGATGACTCAGATTACTTCACTCAACCAGGTCTTTTATACAATTCTATGACTGAAGATCAAAAGCAAGTATTATGTGAAAATACTGCAAGGGCTATGGGGGATTCAACATATCAAATTAAACATAGGTGGATTGATTTATGCTATCAAGCTGATGAAGACTATGGAAAAAGACTTGCAAAAGCTTTAGAAATTGATATAAATGATGTAGACTTAAATCTTCCAAAAAGAGATAGTGAAGAGGGAAACTTTAAGGCAAACAATGCTCATCCAGAATTAAATAAACCATCTAGGAACTTAAGTGAAAAAGATTGGAAAGAGATAAAAACAGATTATGATCCTACAAAGTTTATAGATCCAGAAGATGATCCATATCTATTATAATGATATAATAAATTTTTAAGAAAGCTAGCCTTAAAAAGGTTAGCTTTTTTTGTGAAAAATTGTATAATCTATTTAATAAACGTCCTATAAAAAATTAAGAAAGGATTTTTATGATAGAAAAATCAAATAAGAAAAATGATGCCTTATTATTTGCTATAATAAGTTCGATTGTTTTATTTTTATCACAATATTTACTGGTTTTTTCTTTAAGTATTCCCATACTTATGACTATAAAATTAGGAATGTATGATAAGAAAGAAACTTTTATATACTTGTTTTTAACAGGTTTATTTTCATCTATTCTGGATTTAAGCCTTACACTTATAGTTTTATCTCCAAGTCTTATCTTTTCATTACTTATTATTTTTTTAATAAGAAGAGATATAGAAGATAAAACTAGCCTTTTTATATTGACGTCACTTACATCAATATTTATATTGACTTTACTTGGGTATATTTATAGTAAAGGTTACATAGACTTTAAAATAATCGTAGGCGAGTTGTCAAAAGCTTTTGAAAGTGAGGGAGTTGAACTTGATGAAATATTTATAGTAAACGCTCTTAGAACAATTCCTGCAATGTGTGTAATATTAAATCTTATTTATAATTTTATTTGTCTAAAACTTATAAGAAATTACCTTAATTACAGGGATGATAAGATTAGGGATTTAATAAGTATAAATAGATTTAGGTTGGAAATTAAGGATATTATTATATTATTTATAATATTTTTACTAATTTCTACCTTTGCATATTTTCTAGGTTTAGACTTTGAAATTATTAAATTAAATGCTTTATCAGTTACAATGAGTCTGTTACAGATAAATGGTCTATTGTTATTAGATTATTTTTCAGCAAAAAAATCAAAGCTTACTAGATTTATAAATTGGGTTTTGATATTCTTTGTATTTGCAATTTTATCAGATGTTTTTGCTGTAATTGGAGCAATTGATGTAGTATTTAATATAAGAGAAAAAGTGAGGCAATATGAAAGATAAACTTAAGTTTTTTACTAAAGAAAATTATATATTTTTACTTATCTTACCTATTTTAGTATCTATAGTATTATTTTTTTATGAAAAAATATTTGCAACTATTGGATTGATACTTTCTATAGTCTTATATTTTTATATAAAAAAACTAGATGAGGATAAGAGAGATTTTTTTCAAGAATATATAGATGAGATGGATTATTCCTTTGATGAAATAACAAAAAATGTTGTATTTCAAATGCCCTTTCCAATTGTTATACTTGAAGATGGTAAAATGATAAAATGGCATAATTCAAATTTTAAAGATATATTTGAAGCCAAACATTTAATAGGCAAAAGTGTAAATAATTTTATAAGCGATTTTAGCGAGGTAGATTTTGATAGAGAATCATCAAAGCCTATTACTGTAAAAATATATGATAAAACTTATGAATTTTATTATTCAACCATAAAAAGGGATAAGTTTGATAAAGATCTTACCTTTGTCTATGGGATAGATAATACAAGTGATGAAAATATAAAAAAGATATTTAAAGATAGAAGACTTGTTGTATTGTCCATGTATATAGACAATTATGATGATTTAAGGCAATCTACTAAGGCAAGTGATAGATCCTCTCTTACAGGTGAGATTGATAGGATTATAATGAACTACTTTGAAGAGTATGGGGCTATGGTTAGAAAGTATGAAAATGATAGATATATAGTAATGCTACACTTTGATGATTATAAAAAAATCTATGAGTCAAAGTTTAAGATACTTGACCTTGTAAGAGAAGTGGATAGGGGAAATACTATTCAACCTACTTTATCAATAGGGGTAGGCCTTGCTGGGAAAAAACCATTAGATGTATATGAAGATTCAAGAATATCAATAGACATTGCCCTATCTCGTGGCGGAGACCAAGTTGTTATTAAAGAGGGAGATAATTATGAATATTTTGGAGGAAAATCAAAAGCAACTGAGAAAACTTCAAAAGTTAGATCAAGGGTGATATCTCAAGCTCTAAAAAGACTTATTGAGTCTTCTTCAAAGGTTTTTGTTATGGGTCATAACAATCCGGATATGGACTCCTTTGGCTCAGCTCTTGGAGTTTATGAAATAGTAAAAAGTACTGGAAAAGATTGTTATTTCTTACTTAATGAAGTTAATAAACCCATAGAAAATATATATAATAGGACAGTTGATAGTTTAGACGGATTTAGGGAGAATGTAATAACAGAAGTTAGGGCACTTGAATTAATGGATCAAGCATCCCTTGTAATTGTTACAGATAATCACAGGAAAAATTCAACTGAAGCTCCATCACTTCTTGATAGGACTGACCAAATTGTAGTAATAGATCATCATAGGAGAGGGAATAATTATATAAGAAATGCAACGATTTCGTATATAGAGCCTTATGCATCAAGTGCAAGTGAGCTTGTAACAGAGATTTTAAATTACTTTGATGAATCCTTTAAGGCAAGAGTTCCGGTTGCAGAGGCCCTTCTTGCAGGTATAACCGTAGATACTAAAAATTTTGTTTATCAAACAGGTGTAAGGACGTTTGAAGCTGCATCAATCTTAAAAAGATGGGGGGCAGATTCAATTATTATAAAAAGAATGTTTAAAGATGACTTTGAAATAGTAAAATATAAGTCTGAGGTTATAGCTGACTCCTCTGTTGTAAATGACTTCATAGCTATAGGACATTTTAATAGAGAAATGGATGGCTCAACCTTAATAGCAAGCCAGGCAGCAGATGATTTGTTAAATATAAAAGGAGTTAAGGCAAGTTTTGTTTTAACAAGATCAAATGATAGAATTCACATATCTGGTAGAAGTCTAGGTGATATATCTGTCCAACTTATTCTTGAAAGAATCGGTGGAGGTGGTCATTTAACAGCAGCCGCAACCCAACTAGATATGGATATAGATGAAGCAGAGCTTATGCTTAGGAAAGCAATTAATGAATACTTAGAAGAGGAGATGACAGAAGATGAAGATAATTTTAACTGAAGATGTTAAGAAAATTGGGAAAAAGGGTGAAGTTGTAAATGTAAAGCAAGGATACTTTAGAAACTATATCCTTCCAAACAATCTTGGAATCGAAGCTAATAAGGAAAATTTAGCTAAGCTTAGAGAACATCAAGCAGAGATTAAAAAGCAAGAAGATGAAAATATAGCTAAGGCTAAGGAAAATAAAGAAAAAATTGAAAATACTGAAATCACTATTAAGGTTAGAGCTGGAGAAGAAGGAAAATTATTCGGTTCTATTACCAGCAAGGATATAATGGAAGCTTTAAATAAAAAGAATATTGAAGTTGACAAAAAGAAAATAGATAAGACTGATAAGATTGATTCTTTGGGAGAATATACAGTAGATATCAAGTTATACCAACAAATAAGTGCAAGTTTAAAAGTTATAGTTGAGGCAGAATAATGGAAGAAAGTCTTAGGCAAATGCCTAGTGACATTCGTTCAGAAATGGCTATAATTGGATGTATATTAACAAAAAATGAAACCATAGACCAGGCTATAGAATTAATAAAGCCATATGAGTTTTATGATTCAAGATGTCAAAGAATTTATAAGACTTTGATTTCTATGTATCAAAAGGACATAAAAATAGATGAAGTAAGTCTTATATCAAAATTAAAATCAGAAAACATTTTGGAAGAAGTAGGGGGAGAGGAGTTCATTGCAGAGATAACACTCTCCTCATTTTATACTCCAAATATTGACCAATATGCTGAAAATGTCAAAGAAAAGGCCTTACTTAGGGCTCTTATTACAACATGTGAAGAGATAGTAGGAGAATCCTATAGTGAGAAAAAAGAAGCTAAAGATGTAATAGAGAAAGCTGAGTCAAGGATATTTGAAATAAGCCAGAATAATCTTGATAAGGGTCTCATTAGAGTCTCCGATACCATGGATGATACCATAAGACAACTTGAGCTTTTAAGTTTAAATGATGGAAAGATAACAGGGGTTACAACAGGTCTTTCAACAGTTGATGATAAACTTTCAGGTCTTCAAAACTCTCAATTAATTCTTCTTGCAGCAAGGCCAGCTATGGGAAAAACCGCCTTAGGACTTACTATGGCTTGGAATGCAGCAAAAGTTGGAAAATCAGTAGCGTTTTTTTCGCTTGAGATGTCTACATATCAGCTTAATCAAAGGCTTATCTCAATGGTTTCTATGATTGAGCTTGAAAATATAATAAATGGTCAACTTGAAGCAGATGAGTGGATTGCCATAGTTGAAGCTATAACAAGTATAAAAGAAAAAGATCTTTATGTTGATGAAACTGCGGGAATTACTTTATCGGAATTAAGGAGTAAGTGTAAAAGGCTAAAGGCTGAATCAGGCCTTGATCTTGTAGTCATAGATTATTTACAGCTTATGACAGGGGAGGGAAGGTTTGACAATAGACAACAAGAGATTGCAAATATTTCTAGGGGGCTTAAGTCTTTATCAAAAGAAATAAATTGCCCAATTCTTTCTCTTGCACAGTTATCCCGTGAGGCTGATAAAAGAAGTGACCATAAGCCAATCTTATCAGATCTTCGTGAATCAGGGGCAATAGAGCAAGATGCCGATGTTGTAATGCTTTTATATAGGGAAGATTACTATGACGAGGAAGATAATCCGAATGTTGCAAAAGTAATACTTGCCAAACATAGAAATGGTCCAACAGGTATTATGGAACTATTCTTCCATAAGAAATGTACAACCTTTACAGACCTTAGCTTAAAAGAAGAGTAATATGGAAATAATTGGAAAAGATGAAGAAATTTACCTAAAAGAAATTGATATAGATGATGCTTTTGATTTAAGATATTGGAAACTTTTCGAAGATGAAAGGCTTAGGGGATATAATTATGGAAATTTTACAGAAATTGACAGTGAAATCTGGTATAGGAATGTAAAGGGATTTAGGAAAAAGTACTTTGCAGTCAGAAGAATTAAAGATGATAGATTTATAGCCTTTATAGGGCTTAAGGATATAAATAAAATCATAAAAAAATCAGTCCTTGGTATAGTCTTTGATCCAGCTTTTACATCAAAAGGGTATGGATTTAAAGCTATGACTATACTACTAGATTACTATTTTAATGATATGAAATTTTATGAGCTTTATCTTGAGGTCAACGATTTTAATGTAAGGGCAAAAAAATTATATGAAAAGCTTGGTTTCAAAAAGATAGGTACAAGTTTTGAAGTCTTTGAAAACCAGGATGTTGAAATAGATGGTGAGTTTTTTGTAAAAAGATATAACAAGGTTTATTCAAAGATAAGCCAGATGAGAATTAGAAAAGGTGAGAGATAGAAAATTGGAATTTAAAATTCAAAATTTAAGCCTTGACATGGGTGAAACTTCATTTGAAAATATGTTTCTAAATACCTATGTTCCAATGGCTGATGGTGATAGCCTAAAACTTTTCTTGCTTGTTTATAAGGACTTGAAAAATGAGGGAAGTGTTGATTTAGAAAAGATAAAAAAACAGCTTCTTTTTGATGATGAAAAACTTGAAAAATGCCTGAATTATTGGGTTAATATGGGAGTTTTTAGAAAAAAGGATAAGGGAAATGGTGAGTATTTTTATGAAATCATTTCTCTAAGACAGCTTTATTTTGGAGAAAGTAAAAATGAAGATTCATCTTCTATGCTTGATATATCAAAAAGAAAGTCGGTTATGTTTGACTCTGTGGAAAGAATTATACAAAGAAAGCTAACCCCTCAAGATATTAGAAGAATTCAAGAAACTCTAGATGAATACAAGCAATATCCAGAACTTGTAACAGAGGCTTTTAGGCAGGCAAAAGAGATAAATAATGTTGATGTTAAATATGTAATGGGTTTTTTAAAAACTTGGAGAGATCAATCTATATTTAGCCTTAATGATTTAAAAATTAAAGAAGAAAGAGAAAAGCTTTTAAGGCAAAAACAGTCTAAGAAAAATATTAGGAAAAAAATCTTCACTTCAAAAAATAAAAATTCAGCCAATAAGTCTTTCTCTCAAAAAGCAAGGGAGGAGAGATTTAGAAGAATTCTTGAAGGAGATGATAGGTAATGGATATTAAGGACAATATTTCAAGAATACTAGAAAATAGAAGGATAAAGGATAAAGAAGATCTTCAAAAAAGAAAAGAAGAAATCTATGAGAAATTCCCTAGAGTAAAAACTATAGATAATACCATTAAAGCATTTGGATTTAAGGCGGCATCTATGGCCTATGATGGTTTTGATGTAGAGGAACTTAAAAAAAGACTAAAGGAACTTGAAGAAGAAAAACAAACAATACTTTTAGAAAACTTCTACCCTAAAGACTACCTTAAAATTCACTATCATTGCAACATTTGTAAAGATACAGGCTTTATTGGAAATGATATATGTAGATGTAGAAAACAACTTATAATTGAAGAAAGATATTCCCAATCAAATATCAAAAATTTACTTCAAAGAGAAAACTTTAGAACTTTTAACCCAAATCTTTATTCTAAAAATCTATACAAGGATTATCCTATAAGTCCTTATGAAAATATTATAAGGGTTGGAAAGGATGCAAAAGCCTATATAAATAGCTTTGACAAGTCAAGCACAAACCTTTATATCTTTGGAGATGTAGGAAGAGGAAAGACATTTTTAATAAATTCTATCGCAAAAGAGCTCTTAGATAGGAATTTTTCAGTAGTTTATATGACAGCAACTAAAATTTTTTCCTTTATGAATGATTATCTTTATGCTTTTTCTGAAAGAAAGGAATTTTTACAAGAGGAGTATGACCTTATATTTAAGTCAGATCTTTTAATTATTGACGATTTGGGTAGTGAAAATGATAGAAATTCCAATGAGTCTAATCTTTTTGATATTGTAAATGATAGGATTATAAATAAAAAATCCATTATATTTTCATCAAATTATTCAGAAGATGAATTAAGAGAAATATATGGAGAGAGAATTTTTTCAAGAATCATGGGTTCATCTCATGTTATAGAGATATATGGAGACGATTTAAGACTTTTATTTTAGGAGATATTATGATAATTGTAGATAGAGAAACTATGAAAAATATTGATGCATATGCTATAAATGAGCTTAAAATTCCATCTATTTGTCTTGTAGAAAGAGCAAGTCTTGCTGTTTTGAATAATATAAATCTTGATATAAGAAATTCTTTTGGAATTGTTGCAAGTGTTGGAAATAACGGGGCAGATGGTATGGCTTTAGCACGTAACCTACTCTCTATAGGCAAAAAAGTAGAAATTTATATAGTTGGAGATATAAAAAAAGCAAGTACTGATTTTCTAATAAACTTTGAGTCTTGTAAAAAAATGACTGACAAAATTTTTGAGATAAGGACTATAGACGACATAGAATTTTTTAAAAATAATTTAGAGAAGATAAATACAATAATTGATGCAATATTTGGAACAGGCCTTAATAGGACAGTTTCTGGAATTTATTCTTATGTGATAGAGATAATAAATCTAAGCAATATTTTTACTATATCAATTGATATTCCATCAGGTTATGATTGTGATGGAGAAATGGACTTTGGAACATATGTAGATTCTGATTTTATAGTATCAATGCAACTTATGAAAAAGGGTCTTTATTATGATACTTATTTTAGAGATAAGATAGTTGTAGAAGATATTGGAATTGCCCAAAAAGCAATAGATAAATTTATTAATATTTGAAAAAAATAAAAGAAAAAGTATACTAATAATAATTGAATAAAGCAATGATAAGAAGTAGTAACTAGAAATAGCCTTTAGAGAGAAGATGTTTGGTGAAAATCTTTGGTGAAAGTTAGTGAATCCGTCTTTGAGCTTATAGTTAGAGTGAATGAATAATTTTCATTAAATTGGGTGGTACCGCGATAATCTCGTCCCTTTTGGGAGGAGATTTTTTTATTATAAAAATTAACTTTGAAAATTATTTATTAAGAGAATTTGGAGGAAATATGTTAGATATTAAATTTGTAAGAGAAAATCCTGAAGTTGTTAAAGAAAATATTAAAAAGAAATTTCAAGATGAGAAATTACCATTAGTTGATGAAGTTATAGCACTTGATGAGAAACTTAGAGATGTAAAAACCGAAGGTGACAACCTTAGGGCTAAAAGAAATAAGACATCAAAAGAAATAGGTGTTCTTATGGGTCAAGGGAAAAAAGACGAAGCTGAGAAAGTTAAGGAAGAAGTTGGAGAAATAAACGATAGACTTGTTCAAATTGAAGAAGATACCAGAAAATTTCAAGACGAGTTAAAAGAAAAAATGCAAGTTATTCCCCAAATCATTGATGATTCAGTTCCAATAGGAAAAGATGATTCGGAAAATGTAGAAATAGAAAGATTTGGAGAAAATTATACACCAGATTTTGAAATTCCTTATCATGTTGACATCATGGATACATTTAATGGTATTGACCTAGATTCAGCAAGAGATACATCAGGAGCAGGATTTTATTATCTTAAAGGAGATATAGCTAGACTTCACTCAGCGATTCTTTCATATGCAAGAGACTTTATGATTGATAAGGGATATGAATACCATATTCCACCTTATATGATAAGATCTGATGTTGTGACAGGCGTAATGAGTTTTGCAGAAATGGAAGATATGATGTATAAAATAGAAGGGGAGGATTTGTATCTAATAGGTACAAGTGAGCACTCTATGATTGGTAAATTCATAAATACAATTACAGATGAAGAAGATATGCCACTAAAACTTACTTCATATTCACCATGTTTTAGAAAAGAAGTAGGAGCTCATGGGATAGAAGAAAGGGGTGTTTATAGAATTCATCAATTTGAAAAGCAAGAAATGGTAATTATCTGTAAACCAGAAGAATCTAAGAAATACTATGATGAATTATGGAAAAATACAGTGGAATTTTTCAGAAGTCTTGATATTCCAGTAAGAACATTGGAATGTTGCTCAGGAGATTTGGCAGACTTAAAGGTAAAATCATGTGATGTTGAAGCATGGAGTCCAAGACAAGGTAAATACTTTGAAGTAGGTTCATGTTCAAATCTTGGTGATGCCCAAGCTAGGAGGCTTAAAATAAGGCTAAGAGGGGAAAATGGAAATTACTTTGCCCATACCTTAAATAATACAGTAGTAGCACCTCCAAGGATGCTTATAGCATTTTTAGAAAATCTTTTACAAGAAGATGGATCTGTAAGAATACCAGAGCCACTTCAAATGTATATGGGCGGTAAGGAAAAAATTGTACCTAAAAAATAATTAATGATTAATAAAAATGCTATTGCAAGGATTAATTAATCTTTGCAATAGCCTTTTCTTAAATTATTTTTTTATCACTTATAATCATATCAAGTTTTTCGTCAAGTGGATCAAGATTAAGGTTAAATGACTCGCTTATATCATAAAATAACCCTATATAAAAAGACTCATTATCCTTTATGAATTTATCATAAAATCCACCACCATATCCAATCCTATGCCTATTTTTATCAAAGGAAAGACCAGGTACAAGTGAGATTTCGATTTTATTACTTGTTTTCCTGTTTTTTGAAGTTTCTATATCATATAATCCATAAGTTAAATCATTAAACGATTCTAGTAAGACAGGAATCATTTTTCTATCTTCTGTGATTTTTGGTATATAAACTTTTTTTCCCATTTTCCAAGATTTTTCTATGATTTTTCTTGTATCGACTTCATCATTTTTAGAAAGATAGGTGAAAATTTCTGATGCATTTCTAAATTTATCAAGATTAAAAAGTTTTTTTCTTATCTCTTCATTCCAAGTTTCTCTTTCGTATTCACTTATCCTATCTCTTAAAGCTTTAAAATATCTTCTCATTTCTCTTTTCATCAACCTACTCCAAAATCCGTAATATTATATAGATAATCTATTTTTGGATTGTTCTTTAAAATTTTATGGTATTTATAAACAAACCATTCTACCAAATCGTCATCTCTTTTTACATCAGTTGAATTATTATTAAAGATATTTACAGTAGCATGAGGAAATTTATTTAAGATAATATCCATATCCCTATCTATCATATCTTTTGTCTGACCTTCAATACCTACCATAATGCATGGAGAATCAAAATATTTTAAAATATCCTTATAGGTCTTAAAATTTACTCCTTTATTTAGGTATTTTTCTCTAAATTCATTATCAAAGCTTTCAACACCAGTTTTTAAAATTATTTTTTGTTCTTTAAAATATTCTCTTATCTCATTAACCCTACTTCTATAAATCCAATGAACTTCAAAAAATAAGGTGTGAATATTTTTCTTTTTTACAAGATCTTTTATCATTTCTAATGTATTTTCCGTAAGTTCAAAAAATGAAGCAGAGTTTATTACTTCAACAGCCGAATAAAGTCCAGTAACTTTAGATAAGGCTTTTTCATTTATTTCATCTATTATTTTATCATCTATTTCATTATCATTTATATAGTCACAAAATCTGCATTGGCCCCACTTGCAGGGTTTAGCTTTTAGTAGGACTATTTCCCTTTTATATTTTTCATTTATTGTTGAATATCTTTTCACTGTTTTAACCTCTTTTTACTATTACTAACTTTCATATAAGTTGCTATTATTTCAGCCCCCAAAATAAGAGTTAGTGAAAACAAAAGCATCCAAGCTAAAAGAGCAATTATTCCTGCAAGCGTTCCATAGATTACTGACATATTGCTCATATTCTGTAAAAAGAAAGAATAAGCAAAACTTGCTACAGATACCATGATAGTTGCTGAAACGCTACCTACAAGGGCATCTTTAAAGCCGATTTTTATGGAATCATTGAACGGTGCTGATTTGTATAAAAATGTAAGAGCAAGAATTAAAGTAAGAGGTGGTATAATTGCAGAAAATAAATTTATTAATACTGAAAATTCGCTCAATGAAAAATCTGAATTAATAAGTCTTAGTATATTTTCAACAAGTCTTAGGAGACTATCGGCATATATTTTTAATAAAAATAAGAAAAATACTATAAAGATAAGGATAAAAGTATAAAAAAATCCAAATATCTTATTTTTTATCATAGAGTGATCATCCTCAAGCCCATAAGCAACATTTATAGCTATAAGGATTTTAGAAACACCTTTTGAAGCTGACCATAAGGCGAAAAGTAGGGTGATAGTTGAAATAGTTGTAATTGATGATGAGTTAAGAATTGAATCAACTATCATAGTTATAATTGCTCTGATAGATTCTGGCATAAGAGCAATAAATTCAAGGATTACATCTTCATTACCCTTCATGTATTTTGTAAGAATATTTAATAAAACTAAAAGCATTGGTATAGATGCTGATAAAAAGTAGTAAGAAAGTGATGAGGCAAGGGTCATTAAATCATGTTCTCTTACTCTTTCAATTAAGGTAAGGACAAAGTGTTTGACCTTGTCCTTAGAAAAATCTTTAAATATATCTCTCATTTTAAATAAGTATCAAACCATTCTTTGATAGCTTCAAGTCTTTTTATTCTTGCCTTAGGTTTACCAGATCTTGAAAGCTCATGGTTTTCTCCATGAAAAATATACATTTTACTATCTACGCCATTTTCTTTAATTCTTGTATACATTTGAAGACCTTGTTCTAAAGGACATCTATAATCTTCATCTGAATGGATAAACATGGTTGGTGTTTTTACATTTTTAGCGTGTTTTATTGGTGATTGTTCCCACATCTTATTAAGATTATCCCAAGGATTTGCTCCAGTTTGGTCAGGTGCAAAATAATAGCCTATATCAGATACTCCATAGAAGGAAGTCCAATTTGAAATAGATCTTTGTGAATTTGCTGCTTTAAAGCGGTCTGTATGCGATACTATCCAATTTGTCATAAAACCACCATAGGATCCACCATATACGCCCAAGTTATTTATGTCTATTTGGGGATATCTTTTTATAGCTTCATTAGTAAATTTCATTAAATCCTCATAATCGATACTGCCGTATTTTCCTCTTATATCAGAATATGCTACCCCATTTCCACTTGAACCATGTGGGTTAGTATAGATTACTATATAGCCATCATTCGAAAAAACTTGGTGTTCGTGGTGAAAAATATTTGAAAACTCAGTTTTTGGTCCTCCATGTATTGAAAGAAGGGTAGGATAAATCTTATTCTTATCAAAATCAGTAGGAAGAAGGACAAATCCTCTTATCTTATCACCATTTGATTCAAAGTAAAATTCTTCAATCTTTCCTATAGCAGACTTTACCTTATTATCAATAAGGATTTCATCATTATTTAAATCTTTTAAGTGACTTAGTCTTTTATCATCCATTGCAAAATAATAAATTTTATTATCTCCAACAACAAAGTCTTCCACACAGCCATCTTTTAATAATTTTAGATTTTTTTCCTTATCAAATGAGTAAAGCTTAGATTCTTCTTTTTCTGTGACCAGAAAATAAAGAGTAGAATTTTTTAAGTAAAAGCTACGACCTGAGCCAAATCTTGCATCAGTACCTATGGAATTACCAAAAGATTTATCAAAATCATCAGGACTTATTTTTATATAATTTCCTTGAAAATTGGTTTCATATATAAAACAGTCTTCATTTATTCCACCCTTTTTATGATCAGATCCAACAAAAACTATTCTATCATCATCAAAGAAAATATCATAATATGAAAATTTATCTCTTATGATAATTTTTTCTATATTTTTTTTAAAATCTATAAGGATTAAGTCTTCTTTGAGATTTCCTACCCCATTATAGCTTTTTAGTACAGTTACAGCGATCTTATCTAAATTATCATTTATAGCAAAGCTTTGAAGCTTACTATTATCAAATTTTCTTATTTCTTTTAGTTCATCTTTATCCTTATCATAAAAGTATAGAGATTCTATTTTATCATTATCATATCCTAGACCATTATAATAGAAAGGAACTTTTGTAATTTCTTTATAAAAAGAATTTTCTTTTTCTTCCTCTCTTTCTTCTTTACTTAACTTATCACTTGCTTTAATTAGAAATCTTCCATCTTTTAGAACTTTTATAAAGGAAACATTTTTATTTATTTTAAAACAAGGTTGTGAAACATTTAAAGTCATATCTTTTTTATAAAAATAATCATATTTATCATCTGATTTTTCTTTAAAAATTAATATATTTTCTCTATCAAAGAAAAATAGGTTTATATTATTATTATCACTTACCTTATATGAAGCCTTTTTTTCTATATCATAAAGGTTAAGGAAAGAATCATATTTATTTTCTTTTAAATTTGCCTTGCTAGATTTAAAGGCCAAATATTTATTATCGTAGGATATCTCTAGATTCGAGTAAAATTTATAATCTAGAATATCTTTAATTTTAGTCTTTTCCATATGTCCTCCTATTTATATATATTATACATTATTTTCTAGTAAGAAAAAACTCTAAGGTTTATAAAAATATAAAAAGGGTATATATTTAATAACAAAATGATGGAGGTAGCCATATGAAATTAAATATTAAGGGAAAAAATATTAATGTTTATGATAGCTTAAAACGAGAGGCTCAAGAGAAATTTAATAGGTTGGATAAGTACTTCAATGGTGAAGAGGAAATGGACCTAAAATTCTCAACTGAGGGTAATCTTAAGAAAGTTGAGGCTACAATTTTTCTAAATGGAGGCACAATACTTCGTGCTGAAGAAGAAAATGGAGATTTTTCTACAGGAATCGATAGGGTAATTGATGCCTTAGTTAGACAAATTAGAAAACATAAGACAAAACTTGAAAGAAATCGTAAAAATGGAGAATCTATTAAGTTTGACTTGTTTGATGATGATGCAGAATTAGAAGAAGATGATAGTCCGAAAATTGTAAGAACTAAGGAGCTTATCCTAAGACCTATGAGTGATGAGGAAGCTGTTCTACAAATGGAGCTTTTAAACCATGATTTTTTCTTATATCTAGATGATATAGAAATGAAACAAAGACTAGTTTATAAAAGAAGAGATGGAGATTATGGACTAATTATCCCTGAATAAGGATTATGAGGCTAGCTAAGCTAGCCTTTTTTTTATAGGTGAATTTTGGTATAATATAAAAAAATATTTATAAAAAAAGGTGTAAAATGAAAAATATAGCAATAGTAGGTCTTGGTTTAATGGGTGGTTCGTTTGCCAAGGCTTTTATAAAATATACTAATAATAATATTTTTGCCTATGATATAGACAAAAAAAGTCTGGAAGATGGGAAAAATTTTGGAATAAGGGAAATTTTAAATTTAGAAGATTTATCCAAAATGGATTTAACAATAATTTGCTTAAATCCAAATATTATTATGGATTTTGTTAAAGAAAATCATAAATATTTTAAAAATACTGTAATGGATATAGCAGGAGTAAAAAATGAAGTTTATCCCTTGATTAAATCTTTTGAAAGTGAAGGTTCATTTATTTATAAATCAATCCATCCCATGGCAGGTAGAGAAATTTATGGTTTTAAATCATCTATAGATGACTTATATAAGGATGCTTCTATGATTTATGTAGATGAATTAAATGAGGAAGAAGTTTTTCTATTTAAATCTATAGGATTTAGTAAATTTGTAAAAGCATCTTGTGAAGTACATGATAAAATGATATCTTTTACCTCTCAGCTTTGCCATGTGATTTCAAATGCTTACATATTAAATGATAAGAGTTTAAATTATGATGGATTTGCTGCAGGAAGTTTAAAGGATATGACAAGAGTAGCAAAGATTGATGAAAAACTTTGGTCTGAGCTTTTTTTAGAAAATAGAAAGTTTTTGCTTGAAGATATAGATATCCTTATTGATAACTTAAAAAATATAAAAAATTGTTTAATATATAATGATAGAAAATCTCTCGAAGACATACTTTTGAAGGGATCTAATATAAGAAAGAAGATGTGGTAATGAAACTTAGAGTAGATTTAGATAAGCCATATGATATAGAAATAAATGCAGGCTCAATAAATTGTCTTAATAGATATTTAAAAGAAAATTATAAAAATTCAAAGATTCTTTTAGTTAGTGATGACTTGGTATTTAATATACATAAAGAAAAAATACTTAAAGAATTAGATGGCTTTTTTTATAAGACTTATATACTTAAAAATGGTGAGAGTTCTAAAAATACAGAAAATCTTATTGAAATGTTAGAATTTGCAGCTAAAAATGAATATAGAAGATCTGATCTAGTATTAGCCTTTGGTGGTGGAGTTGTCGGAGACATAACAGGACTTTTTTCAAACCTATATCTTAGAGGACTAGACTTTATAGCAATTCCTACAACATTTTTATCAGCTATAGATTCATCTGTTGGTGGAAAAACAGCTGTAAATTTAAAGGAAGGTAAAAATTTATGTGGGACCTTTTACCAACCTAAGAAGGTCTTTATAGATACTGATTTCCTTAAAACTTTGTCTGACTATACTTTTAATGATGGATTAGCTGAAGCAATTAAGTATGCAATGATAAGAGATAAATCTCTACTTAAAGAACTCATGAAAGAGAAGATAGATAAAAATTATGAAAATCTTCCATTAGTAATAAAATCTTGCATTGATATAAAAAGAGAAGTTGTTAGAGAAGATGAAAAAGATTTAGGTATAAGACAAATTTTAAATTATGGTCATACTTTTGGTCATGCCATAGAAAAAAAATCCAATTTTAAGATAGGTCATGGTCATGCTGTAGCCTTGGGTATGTTAATTATGGTTAAATATTTTAATGAAGACTTTTATAATGATTTCTTAAAATTATTAGAAAAATATGGCTTATATGATAATATAGATTTCAATACGGAAGAAATATTAAAGCTATGCATGGTAGATAAGAAGTCTAGAAAAGATAGAATAACTATTGTTGCAGTAAAGGAAATAGGTTCATGTGAGCTTATTGAAATAGGGTTAAAGGATTTAAGAAAGATATATGAAAACAGACAAGATTACAATTAAAAAGGGAAAGTTAAAAGGAGAGATTGATGCAATCTCTTCTAAATCTTTCGCTCATAGAGCTTTAATAATGGCAGGACTTTCAGATAGTCCAACAGAAATTTTTATTAATGAATTTTCTAAAGACATTAATGTTACCATTAAAGCCCTAGAAGATTTAGGTGCTTATATAGAAAGATATGAGGATAAGATAATACTAATACCAAGTCAAAAGAAACTAAATAAGGCTATAATTGATATGTATGAGTCAGGTTCATCTTTGAGATTTTTTACAGCAGTAAGTACTCACTTTGCAAAAGAAATTAAAATTATAGGTGAAAAAAGATTAAGCCAAAGACCGAATCTTGCTTTGATTGAAAACTTAAGAGAAAACGGACTTTCTATAGATAATGATAGACTTCCCTTTACTATTTCAGGAGATTTTTTGGGAGGGAATTTTAAATTATCCCATGATGAATCTAGTCAATATATTACGGCTCTTCTACTTGCTGGAAGCAAGAGTGCTAGAACTTTTATTGAACTTGATAATCTTGCAGAATCCGTTGGTTATGTAGATATTACAATTGATGTCTTGAAGGATTTCAATGTAGATGTTATAAAAGAAGGATTCTCCTATAAGATAGAAAATCCTAAAATTATATCACCCAAAAAATACTATGTAGAAGGAGACTGGTCAAATTCAGCCTTTTTTTATGGAGCGAATCTTTTGGGTTCTGATATAAAAATTAATAATTTAAATTTCAATACATCACAAAAAGATAAGGAAATAATAAGTATAATAGAAAGAATAAAAGAACATAAGAATAATGGAAAAACTCTTAAAATTGATATATCACAAATTCCAGATCTTGCTCCAATCACAGCTATCCTTCTTACAACATTAGATAAGCCCTCTTATATAGTAAATGGAAAAAGACTTAGGATAAAAGAAAGTGATAGGCTAATATCAACATGTCAAATGCTAAACAACCTAGGGGCAAAAGCTGAGATAAGGGGAGATGATCTTAAGGTGGAAGGAAAAATTAAAGGAGGAGTTGTAGATTCTTTTAATGACCATAGAATAGTAATGGCAGCAAGTATTGCATCAAACCTTGCGAGTGAAGATATTACAATACTAGACTATAAAGCAGTTAATAAGTCTTATCCTAACTTTTTTAATGACTTTGAAAAATTAGGAGGGAGAATTAAGATAGGTGAATAAATGAGAAATATAAAAGATATAAGATTTGACATAGATAAGGTAGATGAGAAACTTATAAAATTGTTAGAAAAGAGATTTGATCTTTCAAAAGAGGTTAGCTTATATAAAAAAGAAAATAATAAGCCTATTTTTGATAAAGAAAGAGAGAATGAAATTCTTAAAAATTTGGAAAAAGAAAATAAAAAATATGGGCCGTATTTTAGAGAAATCTACAAAACTATTATGGAACAGTCGAAAAATTTGCAAAAAAAATGCGAAAGGTATGGACTCTTAGGGAAAAAACTTGGTCACTCTTTTTCAAAAATAATTCATGAAAAAATTGGAAACTACACTTATGAATATTTTGAAAAAGATGAAGATGAACTTAGTGATTTTTTTCAAAAAAGAGATTTCAAAGCTATAAATGTTACTATTCCATATAAAAACGATGTTATAAAATATTTGGATGTAATATCAGATAAGGCTGAAAAAATAGGGGCTGTAAATACTATAGTAAATATAGAGGGTAAACTTTATGGTTACAATACTGATTATGAAGGCTTTTTATATAATCTTAAAAAACACAAAATTGATATAAACGGAAAAAAAGTCTTAATTCTAGGAAAGGGTGCTACAAGTAATACCGTAAAAGTAGTTTTAGAAGATTTAGGTGCTAAAAAAATTGTAAGACTATCTAGAAGATTTAAGCCCTTCTTTAAGGATGTAAGCAATTATATAGATTATCAAATTATTATAAATACAACTCCTGTTGGTATGTTTCCTAATAATGAAAAAAAACTTTCTGATATTAACGTTGATGATTTTAAAAACCTTGAAGCTTTTGTTGATTGCATATATAACCCTTTTATGACAAACTTATCTATAGATAGTAAAATTAGGGGGATTACATTTACCACAGGTCTTGATATGTTAATAGCCCAAGGAGTTAGGGCTGCTGAATACTTTTTAGGTAAAAAAATTGATGATAAAAAAATTTGCCAAATAAGAAGTTCGATTTTTAAAGAACAAATGAATATAGCTCTTATTGGAATGCCAGGCTCTGGCAAAACAAGCATTGCTAGTATACTTTCAAAAAAACTTGATAGAGAATTAATAGATATAGATTGTGAATTCGAAAAAAAATATGGAAATATAGAGGACTTTTTTAAGAGATATGGAGAAGATGAATTTAGAATAAAAGAAAGTGAAATTTTAAAAGAATATGGCAAAAAGGTTGGTCTTGTTATAGCCTGTGGTGGAGGGGTAATAAAAAAAGGAATAAATTATTATTATCTTAAGCAGAACTCTTTTATTGTTAATATAAAAAGAGATTTAGATAAGCTTGCCATAGAAGGTAGACCACTATCACTTGAAAAAAGAATTGAAGACTTATATAAGGAAAGAAAGGACTTGTATGAGAAATTTGAAGATGTAAGTGTTGAAAATATTGATATTAATGATTGTAGTGATGAAATTATAAGGATATTTTATGAAAATATTAGTTATTAATGGACCTAACTTAAATATGTTAGGAATAAGGGAAAAAGAGCTTTATGGGAAAAAAAATTATAAAAATCTGATAAAGACAATTAAAGACTATTGTGAAAAAGAAAAAATAACGGTTGAAATCTATCAGTCAAATTATGAGGGGGATTTGGTAAATAAAATCCAAGAAGCCTACAAGAACTATGATGGTATAGTTATAAATCCTGCAGCTTACACACATACATCAGTAGCAATACTTGATGCCCTTAAGGCTGTTTCTATACCAACTGTCGAAGTTCATCTTACAGATGTAGATCAAAGAGAAGAATTTAGAAAGATATCTTTTGTTTCCTACTATGCCCAAAAAACAATAAAGGGATTAGGCTTTGATGGCTATTTGAAAGCCATAGATTTTTTAAAAGAAAATTACAGTAAAATTTAATAAAAATATTTTACATTTGAAGGATTTTCATTTAATATTATATTTGTGAGAGTTTAATCCTAGCAAATTGAATAATATAAGAAAAATGGTAGGGTATACAGTGAATTAGAGGTGAAGAATTTGGCGTTATTAAATTTATTTAAATCATTTAGTCAAAAGGAGATAGACAACAATAAAAAGATTGTTGATAAAATCCTTGCTCTAGATGAAGATATGCAAAAATTAACAGATGAACAGTTACAACACAAGACGATAGAATTTAAAGAAAGACTTAAAAATGGAGAAACACTTGATGACCTTCTAGTTGAAGCTTTTGCTACAATAAGAGAGGCAAGCGATAGAGTATTAGGAATGAAACACTACCCAGTTCAACTTCTAGGTGGAATTGTTCTACATAATGGACAAATAGCAGAAATGAAGACAGGTGAAGGTAAGACCCTTGTAGAAACAGCACCTGCTTATCTTAATGCCCTTGAAGGAAAAGGAGTTCATATAGTTACAGTAAATGATTACTTAGCAAAAAGGGACCAAGAATGGATGGGAAAAGTTTATTCATTTTTAGGCCTAAGTGTAGGTTGTATAATTTATGGACTTACAAACTCAGAAAGACAAGAAAATTATGCTTGTGACATAACTTATGGTACAAATAATCAGTTCGGTTTTGACTACTTAAGAGATAACATGGTTATATATAAGGATAATATGGTGCAAAGGGGACTCCACTATGCCATAGTTGATGAGGTTGATTCAATTCTTATAGATGAGGCAAGAACCCCACTTATAATATCAGGTGAGGGAGATGAGTCTACTGATACTTATCAAAGAGCAGATGAGTTTATAAAGGGACTTGAAGGAAGAATATTAGATCCAAATGAAGATTTAGACCAAGATCCGTTTGATAGGGAATTTGTTGTTGAAGATGTAGACTTTTTAGTTGATGAGAAAAGAAAATCATCAAACCTTACAGAAAAAGGTACAGCAAAGGCTGAAAAGTTCTTTGGGATAGATAATTTATCAGACCCAGAACATCTTGAACTTTCCCACTATATTAACAACGCACTTAAGGCAAATACTACAATGACAAGAGATATAGACTATGTAGTAAATAATGGTGAGGTTATGATAGTAGATGAGTTTACAGGTCGTATTATGCAAGGAAGAAGATATTCAGATGGTCTTCATCAAGCAATAGAGGCCAAAGAAGGTGTAGAAGTACAATCAGAATCAAAAACTTTAGCTACAATTACCTTCCAAAATTACTTTAGAATGTATGATAAGCTATCAGGTATGACAGGTACAGCAAAAACTGAAGAAGAAGAATTCTCAGAAATATATAAGTTGGATGTAGTTGAAATACCAACAAATAGGCCTATTCAAAGAGTAGATGATGTTGATCATGTTTATATTAATGAACGAGGAAAATTCAATGCTATAGTTGAAGAAATAAAAAAAGTACATGCTACAGGTCAACCAATCCTTGTAGGTACAATTTCAATTGAAAGTTCAGAAAAACTTTCAAATGAACTAAAGAAAGAAAAGATAAAACATGTTGTCTTAAATGCTAAAAATCACGAAAGGGAAGCTGATATAGTTGCTCAAGCAGGAAGGCTTGGATCTGTTACAATAGCAACCAATATGGCAGGCCGTGGTACAGATATTATGCTAGGTGGTAATGCAGATCACATGGCAAAGCAAAAACTTAAAAAAGAAGGGATATCAGATGAATTATTGGAACAAGTAGATTCCTTCCAAGATACAGACAACCAAGAAATCCTTGAAATTAGGAAAAAATACAGACATTATAAGTCACAAGTTAAATCTGGAATTGACAAGGAAGCTGAAAAGGTAAGAGAACTTGGTGGACTATATATCATAGGTTCTGAAAGACACGAATCAAGACGTATAGACAATCAGTTAAGAGGTCGTTCAGGTAGGCAAGGTGATCCAGGTAGATCAAGATTCTTTATTTCTCTAAAAGATGACCTTATTAGACTTAATGTAGGGGAGCAAGTATCTAAATTTGTAGAAAACCACAATTATCCAGAAGATGAACCTATAGTTTCAAAAATGGTAACAAAATCTATTGAAAAGGCCCAAAAAAGAGTAGAGGCAAATAACTTTGCGACAAGAAAAAGGGTTCTTCAATATGATGATGTTATGAATAAACAAAGAACTATAATCTACAATGAAAGAAAACAAGTTTTATATGGGGAAAATATGAGGGATTCAATCTTAGGTATGCTTAAGGATTCAATTACATCAGCAGTATACTCTTTTACAAATCCACAAATAAAACCTGAAAATTGGGAAATGGTGGCCTTATTAAATCATCTTAACACAATGGGTATACCTGTAGAAAACCTAAGATTTCCAAATATAAATGAATACACCCAAGAAAAGTTGATAGATTATATATATCAAATAAGCCTTGATAAATATATGGAAAAAGAAAAACAGTTTGGTGAAGATAACATGAGAGAGGTAGAAAGAGTTGTACTTCTTAGGGTTATAGATACAAAATGGATGGAACATATAGACTCAATGGATCAAATGAGAAAAGAAATAGGTGTAAGAGCAATGGGTAATGATGATCCAGTTAGAGCTTACACTAATACTGGATTTGATATGTATGAAGAAATGACAAAGTCTATTCAAGAAGAAACTGTAAGACTTATGATGGGTGTTGAAATTAGACAAAACATCGAAAGAAAGCAAGTACTAAAACCAGAAGAAGAAAAAACTCAAAATCCTCAAGAGGAAGAAGAAGCTACAAATAGGGCTGAAAGAAGAAGACTTAGAAGAGAACGAAATAAATCCAAGATAAAAAGATAGGTAATTATGGCAGAAATTTACGAATTAAAAGAGATGATTGAAATTGAGAATAAAAACTTAGAAATGATCGGGGTTCGTCTTTGACCCAGATAGCTTAAGTGAAGAGATAAAGATTTTAGAAAAAAAATCTATGTCAAAAGACTTTTGGGATAATAGTCAAAAAGCTCAAGAAATTATGACTAGTTTATCTGAAAAAAAGGATAAGTTTAATAATTATAAAAGATTTGTAGATAACTTAAAAGATTATAGTGATCTATTAGAAATAATAGAAGAAACTAATGAAACTAATGTGCTAAATGAAATTGAAGATTCACTAAAACAAATACAAAAAGAACTTAAAAAATTCAAAATACAAGTTGAACTTGATGGAGAATATGACAAAAATAATGCTTATATGGTAATACATGCAGGAGCAGGAGGGCTTGAGGCAACAGATTGGGCTCAAATGCTTATGAGAATGTATACTAGGTATTTTGAAAGAAGAAATTTTAAATTTGAGCTTCAGGACCTAAATAATGAAGAGGCTGGTGGAATAAAATCTGCTACCATACATGTAAAAGCTCCTTATGCATATGGTTATCTTAAGGGAGAGAAGGGAGTCCATAGACTTGTAAGAATATCTCCTTTTGATTCATCAAAAAGAAGGCATACATCTTTTGCATCAGTAGATATATTTCCTGAATTAAATGATGATATGACAGTTGAAATAGACCCCAAAGATATTAGGATAGATACCTATAGGGCAAGTGGAGCAGGTGGTCAACATGTAAATAAAACTGACTCTGCAGTTAGAATTACTCATATTCCAACAGGGGTTATTGCCTCATCTCAAGCTGAAAGAAGCCAAACACAAAATAAAGAAACAGCTATGAAACTTCTTTATGCTAAACTTATTCAAATTAAGGAAGAAGAACATAGGGAAAAAATAGAAGACATTCAAGGAAACTACACTCAAATTGCTTGGGGTAGTCAGATTAGATCTTATGTATTTCATCCATACACACTTGTGAAAGATCACAGAACCAATTATGAAGTAGGTAATGTGGAGGCTGTTATGGATGGAGATATAGATGGTTTTATAGATTCATATCTAGCAAGTGGAGAAAGCAAATAGCTTTTTCTAGAATTAAGCTGTTTTGAGATTTTTCTTAAGACAGCTTTTTATATAAGGAGAAAAAATGAAAGATATAATACTTACAGCTGATAGGCCGACTGGAAAACTTCACCTAGGTCATTACGTTGGTTCACTTAAAAATAGGGTTAAGATTCAAAATGAAGGAAACTTTGATAAGATGTATGTAATGATAGCAGACGCACAAGCTCTTACTGATAATTTTGATAACCCTCAAAAAATAAGAGAAAATATAACAGAGGTGATGCTTGATTACTTGTCAGTAGGGCTTGATCCAGAAAAGGTAACAATCTTTGTCCAATCGTATGTTAAAGAGCTAACAGAATTAACTTTTTATTTACTTAATCTGGTTACAGTATCAAGACTTGAGAGAAATCCAACAGTAAAAAGTGAAATAAAGCTTAGAAATTTTGAAACTAGCCTTCCTGCAGGATTTTTAATCTATCCTGTAAGTCAAACATCAGATATTATTCTTTTTGATTCAAATATAGTTCCAGTAGGAGAAGATCAAGAACCAATGCTCGAGCAAGCTAGAGAATTGGTTCGCTCCTTTAATCATACCTACAAGGAAATTTTTAGAGAACCAAAAGCTGTAATTCCTGAAAATAAGGTATGTAGAAGACTTCCAGGAACTGATGGAAATGCTAAGATGAGCAAGTCACTTAATAACTGCATATATCTATCTGACTCAAAAGAAACAGTTAAAAAAAAGGTAATGAGTATGTTTACAGACCCTGATCACTTAAAGATATCTGATCCAGGGAAGGTTGAAGGTAATACGGTTTTTACCTATCTTGATGCTTTTTGTGATGAAACTCATTTTAAAAAATATCTTCCAGATTATAAGAATTTAGATGAATTAAAAAATCACTATAGACGTGGTGGACTTGGAGATGTTAAAATAAAGAAATTCTTAAATAAAGTACTTGAAGATGAACTTGAACCTATAAGAGAAAGAAGAGCATATTATGCTAGAGATATAAATAAACTTTTTGAAATCCTTGAAAAGAGTTCTAAAGAAGCGAGCGAATATGGTCAAAAGAAACTTGCTCAAGTAAAAGAAGCTATGGGTATAAATTATTTTGATGATAGGGATTTAATTCTTAGTCTTCAAGCAAAATATGAAAAGTAGCATAAAAATTGAAAAGTAGATTGTTAAAAAAAGTGTAAGTTTTCTTGCACTTTTTTATTACTATGTTATAATGAAAAGGTAGTCATGAACGAATCTATATTTATTTGATTAGATAAATATAGCTAAAAAGGAGTATTTAGAGAAATGAACAAAACTAAAAAGAAAAAATTAGGGTTAATACCTAAGCTTTTGATAGCGATTGCCCTAGGTACTATAGCAGGTTTATATCTACCAGAATGGTTTGTAAGAATAGCGGTAACATTCTCATCCATTTTTGGTGCTTTTTTAAACTTTGTTATACCACTTATGATTATCGCTTTTGTAACTAAGGGAATTGCAGATCTTGGAGAAGGTGCTGGAAGGTTATTAGCAGTAACAGTACTTATAGCATATGTTTCAACACTTATTGGTGGATCCTTATCATATATAATGAGTTCAAGTATTTTTCCATCTTTTATAAGCCAAGACCAAGTAGCTAAGATCCAAGCATCTAGTAATATCGAAGTGAACCCATACTTTGAAGTACCTATCAAACCATTTTTTGATGTAACATCCGCAATTATTTTCGCATTTATGATGGGTATAGCTATATCATGGCTTAGGAAAAAGGGTAGAGGAGAATATTCATATGGACTTGTAGGAGAATTTAATGATATTATAACAAAAGTATTATCGACAGCTATAGTACCACTTTTACCATTTTTTATATTTGGTAACTTTTCAAAGATGGCTTTTACAGGATCAGTATTTGCAGTACTTTCCATATTTTGGAAAATATTCTTATGTGTAATAGCACTTCATTTAGTATATATTTCAATACTCTTTATAATAAATGGTGTATACACAAAGAAAAACCCTATTACACTTATGAAAAACCAAGTGAAAGGATATTTAACAGCAGTTGGAACTCAATCATCAGTTGCAACAATTCCTGTAAACTTAGAATGTGTTAAGCAAAATAGTGTAACTAAAGGAATAAGAGACTTTGTAATACCCTTAGGAGCAACAGTACATATGCCAGGCTCCATGATTACAATTACAGCTTGTACATTTACAATTCTTGTAATGTATGGAATGGATCATTCTTACCTACTAATGCTAAAATATATGGCGATTTTGGGAATTGCAATGGTTGCAGCACCAGATGCACCAGGTGGAGCGGTAATGAGTGCCCTACCATTTTTACCTGTAGTAGGTATTCCATCTGAAGGAGAACTTGCATCACTTTTAATAACACTTTACTTGACACAAGACTCATTTGGAACAGCAGCAAATATATCAGGAGATACAGCAATCTCAGTTGGTATAGATAAGATATTTAATAAACATATAGTAAAAAATGATGACTACAAAGATGGCTTTAATGAAGATATAATAAATGCCAAAGAAATCTAATATAGAAAAATCAGGCACTTGTGTCTGATTTTTCTATATTAAAGGAAATTTTATAGAAAATTTAGCACCAATTTTTGAATCAAGAATTTTTATTTCTCCTCCGTGTATTTTAATAGTTTTATAAATAAGGGAAAGACCAAGACCTGATCCCTTTTCTTTTTGATTTTCCTTATTTATCCTATAAAAGGGAATGAAGACTTTATCTCTTTCATTATTTTCTATACCTATACCTGAGTCTTCTATAAAAATTTTAATACTTTCTTTTTTTATCTTAGAATAAATTTTAATATAGCCATCTTTTTTATTATATTTCATGGCATTTTCTATAATATTATAAAATACCCTATATATTAGGATGTCATTTCCTAGAATATAAGACTCATCACATTTATTTTCTATGCTTATATTTTTCTTATCTGAAAGGTATGCTAAGTCCTGGTTTACCTCTTCTATAAGTGATGAAATTTCTATTTTTTCATCTCTTTTTATTGAATTAAGTTCGCTTATATCTAGAAGATTTGTTACAAGTTTTTTTAGTCTATCACTTTCATTTTTAATCATGTGAATTAAATCTTTAACCTCATCATCATTCATATACATCTCATCATATAAGTCTATTTGAGAATTTATTATTGCAAGTGGAGTTTTAAGCTCGTGAGCTGCTCCTCTTGTAAATTCTTTTTCGGCCTTATAAGATTCATCAAGTCTTTTAAGCATTCTATTAAATGAATTTTTAATCTTTTCAAATTCTTTTATTTCTTCATCTCTTATTTGGTATTCTTTAATATTTTTCAACTCAATCTTTTCAATTTTTTGAGAAAAATCATCCAAGGGCTTAAGTGATTTTCCACTTATAATATAGGATAAGATTCCACCACTTAAGCTTATTATAAGAGTTATAAGTGCAGATTTTTTTGAAAAATTTATCTTTGTATTAACTACTTGGTTTGAAAATGTACTGAAAAAATCATCAATCTTATCCTCATCTATCTTTATATAAATTTTCTCATCACTTTCTACATCAGCAATATATCCATTTAAGGAGTCCATGTAGTAATAGGCTGTTTTATTAAGAAAAAAGTTCATAGCTATGCAGCTTATACCAACAAGGAGGGCTGTCATTATGGCAATTCTTAATCTTAAGGAAATTTTTTCATTTTCTTTTCCTTAAAAGATATCCTACGCCTATCCTATTTTCTATAGGATCATAGGATAGTTCTTTTTTTAGTTTTCTTCTAAGGGCTGATATGTGAACTCTTATAGAATTTGATAGCATATCTATACTGGAATCCCACACATGTTCAATTAACTCTTCCTGACTTATAGGTCGACCTTCATTTATAAGTAAGTATTCTAAGATTCCTGTCTCTTTTCTGGTTAAGATAATAGATGAATTATTAATTTTTGTAAGTCTTGTTTTTGTATCCAAAGTTATTCCGTCAAAAGAAAGTAGGCTATTATTTTGAATAAATCTTCTTCTTGTTAATGACCTTATTCTTGCCTTAAGCTCATCTAGGTGAAATGGCTTTTCTAAAAAGTCATTGGCTCCATAATCAAGACCTTCAACCTTATCTTCGATTTGGCTACGAGCGGATAAAATGATTATTTTTGTTTCATCATCATTTTTTCTTATAGTCTTTAATACATCCATTCCATCTATAAATGGTAGATTTAGGTCGAGTACAATTAAATCATAATTTTCAACTAAGACCAAATCTAAGGCCTTTTTTCCGTCATAGGCTGATTCAACCTCATAACCTGATTCTTTTAGGCTTGTATTTATAGTTTTATTTAAAATCACTTCATCTTCAACTATCAAAATTTTCATAAGATTCACCTTTATAATAATTATAACAAAAGTCAGTAAATTTTTGCTTAATATTATTTCTTAACATAAATTTTATATGGATTTTTGTAAGATAAATCTATAAGAAAAAAGGAGTGATTATTATAAAAAAGAAAAAATATGTACAAGTTTTTAGTCTTGTTCTCGCTTTAGTATTTATAATTTATGGTGCATATCGTGGTGAAGTTGATACTGTATTTTCTAAAGCTATAAACTTGTGTTTGGAGTGTGTTGGAATTGGATAAGTTAAAATCAAAAATAATATCAAAGCATAGGTTTCTTATACAAATTTTGGCAAGTCTACTTACTAATTTTCATCTTACAAACTTCATAAAGGGAAAAATTTATAGGGGGGATTTTAAAAGAATTTGTGTACCAGGACTTAATTGTTATTCTTGCCCTGCTGCTAGTGGGGCTTGTCCTATAGGTGCTTATCAGGCAGTGGTTGGATCAAGTAAATTTAAATTTTCATATTATATAAGTGGATTTTTGATACTAATTGGAGTTTTATTTGGAAGATTAATTTGTGGATTTTTGTGTCCTTTTGGGCTTTTTCAAGAATTACTACATAAAATCCCTACTAAGAAAATTTCTACTAAAAAACTAAAACTACTTAAGTATTTAAAGTATATAATTCTTGCTGTTTTTGTAGTGATTTTACCTATTACTATAAATAATGACCTAGGGATGGGTAATCCATATTTTTGTAAATATATTTGTCCTCAAGGTGTTCTTGAAGGTGCTATTCCTTTATCTATTGTTGATACATCTATAAGGGCAGCACTTGGACCTTTATTTAATATGAAGCTTACTATCCTTATAATTTTTATAATACTAAGTATATTATTTTTTAGACCATTTTGTAAGTGGATATGTCCTTTAGGAGCCTTTTATGCTTTATTTAACAAAATTTCTCTATTTAAGATAATTTTAGATAAAAAAAAGTGTATATCTTGTAACAAGTGTGTTAAGTCATGTAAAATGGATGTAAACGTAAGGAAAAGTCAAAATCATTCTGAATGTATAAGATGTGGTATGTGTATTAGTTCTTGTCCAACTGATGCAATTAAATTTAATTTTGGACTAGAAAGAGGAAATAAAAATGATAATAAAAAATGAGAAGAAAATTAAAAAAACAGTTAAAGTATTAGCAATTACTTTAAGTCTATCTTTGGTATTAGGAGCATGTGGACATAAAAATAATGATACAGATAATAAAAATGTAGTTAAAACAGAAGAAAAAGACTCATCATCAAATACAGACGATAAAATTATAGAACTTACTAGTAAGGAAAATGACATTATTGCAAATAACAAGAATCTTTGGAATAAGGTTTTTGAAAAAGCTGATAAGAATGATACGGAAAAAAGTAAGGAGATGCCTTATGATGAATATCTAAAGAGTCTTGTTGAAAAATCAAAAGATAAGCTTAGTGAAGAAGATATGAAAAAAATAGATAATGATTTGGCACAAATAAAAGATATTGAAAGCAAACTTTCAAAATTAAAAAAAGATACTGAGAAGTCTCAAAGTTCAAATGAAGAAAGTGATGATTTACAAAAATTTCCAGCTTTTAATGCAAAAACTTTAAATGGGGAAGATATATCTAATGATATTTTTAAAGATAAGAAAGTAACTTTAGTAAATTTCTGGTTTAATGGTTGTTCACCTTGTGTAAGAGAGCTTCCAGAACTTCAAAAGCTAAATGACGAGATTGATAAAAAAGGAGGTCAAGTTATAGGTATAAATACAGAAGCAATTGATGGGAATAATACGGCTATTAAAGAAGCTAAGGATATATTAGATAAACAAGGAATAAAGTATAAAAATATATCACTTGATCCATCTAGTGATCTTGGAGAATATGCAGGAAAAATTATGTCTTATCCTACATCTATTCTTGTAGATAAGGATGGAAACATAGTTGGAGAGCCTATAGTAGGTGGAATTGATAATGAAAAAATTATGGAAAGTGTAAAAGATGGAATTGACAAAATACTTAGTAAATCTAAGTAAATAAAAAATATCGTATTTATAAAATTTTTTCATTGTTTACTTCAGTAAGTTTGTGAAAAAATGTGATTAACTTAATATTCCGCCTCATATATAGGTGGAGTATTGAGTTTAACTTCAAGTGATTAAAAATCAAAATATAAAAAGGAAATATAAATTTTAGTAATAGAGGTATCATATTATGTTTATATTGTAGATAAAAAGAAAATAAAAAACTACTCTTAAGAAATAGTTGGTAAATACTGTGCTTAATGTAATATTTTACAGTTTAATTCGGTAAGTATAGGAATTATGTATTATAGAGGCTTGTGCAGACTACTAGATAAGCTGGTAAGGGTCTGTAAATAGTTTTGTGTATCAACCTAAATCCTGATCAATGGGTAAGGGTTGATACAATTTTTTATGTATCAATATCTGTCCATTCCTATAGGGATGGAGCTTATCTTAATTTTATACGAACTTAATAAACTGTCAAATTTTCATGAAAATTTGCAGCTGATTTTATAGTTTTTTTACCTGTTTTTAAAACCTCCCTTCAAAAAATATTGATA
>NZ_JAXDSU010000104.1:0-1982 GCF_034090325.1 Anaerococcus porci | reverse complement strand
CTTCTCACATATTTCAAATACCCAGAAGGAATAAGAAAACTAATATATACAACAAACGCGATGGAAAACTTCAATAGACAACTAAGAAAAGTAACCAAAAATAAAACAATATTTCCAAATGACTACGCACTACAAAAAAGCCTATATTTAGCAATGGTAGATGCCTCAAGCAAATGGACAAGTAGAATTCGTGGCTGGGATCAAATCCTATCCCAAATATCAATATTTTTTGAAGGGAGGTTTTAAAAACAGGTAAAAAAACTATAAAATCAGCTGCAAATTTTCATGAAAATTTGACAGTTTATTAAGTTCGTATAAAATTAAGATAAGCTCCATTCCTATAGGAATGGACAGATATTGATACATAAAAAATTGTATCAACCCTTACCCATTGATCAGGATTTAGGTTGATACACAAAACTATTTACAGACCCCCTGCAAGCTATTAGTGTGCTTATTCAAACTCAATATTTAATTTATTTCCATCAATTTCTGGAATAACCCATATGCAATAATCATCCCAATTAGATAAACTTTTATTTTTTTCAAAATTTTCTTTAAATATATTAACCATTTCATTAGGTATTAACCAACCAAATAAAGTGTCTACTTCCATATCGTTAAACATCTTGTCATCACATTCTCCAAAATCAAGAAAGAAAACCCTATTTAATTTATTGGCTTCACTTTGAACAAATGTGAAATAATTAATGAATTCATTGCTTTCTTGCGTTCTTAATCCTAGCATTGTTAATACCTCCTTTCAAAATAGTTATAAACTCATTATTTTTATTAACCAATACTACATCATCGCCTTTTACATAAGCTATTACTGTATCGGTCTGTCCTCTCCAATTTACATTTCTAATAATACTGTCGTGATTTTCAACAAGATTGTTAATCATTTTAATAAATTCTTTTCTATCCGATTCCGAAGAAACATCCATACCATAATCCTTCATATATTTTTTAGATTTTTTCCCAAACTGCTTAGAATTTACTGAAAATTTATTTTTATTTGATAATCCTATCCCTTCCTTTACCTTATCATCTTCATTATAATTATAACCACTTTCATCTTCCTTATCAGCAAAATAAGCAACAGTAGTGCATCTACACCTAGGATGCCATTATTTATAACTATTTCTTTAATGCTATTTGTAATAAAGTTACCATTTATTCCTCCTTAGTTGATTTTTTAATAAGAATATAGTATATTATAAATAACTAGAGATACTTTCCACCTTCCGCATTTGTGGGGGAGTGAGTTAGTATCTCTATTTTTTCTTGTCTTTTTTATTTCTTTCAAAAAATTTCATTTCATATTTTTCGTACTAAAAAAGCACATCCTAACTCGAATGTGCTTTAAACATAGGTGGAACTGCCTCCTCTCCCACATTTCTATAAAATAGCGTTATCGGCAGATTTCTTAACATCTATGATTAATTCTATTATACTAATTCTTTTGCAATTTCCAAAAAGTTTTTCTTGTTTTCATCATAAATAACTTCTACATCAAAAATACTCTCTAAAAATTTTGCTAAGTTATCAATATTTTTATCATATTTTATAAAACTCTTAATTTGCTTTATCTCGTAGTTATACTCATCTTGAGGTGCATAAGGAAATAGAGAATATGGATCCCATTCCTTTATAATATTATCTATCTTCATCACTTATCATCTCCAAATAACTTTTTTACAATATTTTTCATATTATCATCAAAATCTTTTTCACTCCATGTTGTTATCAATTTACCATCTTTTCGCAATATTACAACACCTTTTGGCGATACATAAGCGTATTTTTCGTTTGGAATTTGCTCCACGCTTTTACCATTTTTAATAATATCTTCAACTAATGTTTTACTAATATTCCTAGATTCCATTTTTTCAAATGCATGAATTGATGATAAATCCCAATCAACATCTAAATCATCAACATCAACTACATTTCCAAATTTGCCCAAGTCAATTTTATCA